>CAYMMN010000001.1:0-34067 GCA_964391495.1 uncultured Flavobacteriales bacterium
TTTTGGATTCAAAAATATATATGAATACGAAAGCAATAAATATTTTCCTGCGTTCAGTCGAACAAAAAATAAGTCTAACAATGTGATGCGAGACTTCTGGGTAAAGTCTGCGTACTTACATTTTGAGAAAATCAATAATCCAAACAAATTCGATCGCGATGAGTTAGTTGATTTAATGCCAAAAATTAGACCGCATACTCGAAACGAAGAAAATGGATTATTAACTGTTGTACGCGCTTTATATAAAGTTGGAGTAACAGTTATTTATCAACCCAGCCTGCCAACAGTTCAGGTACGTGGGGCTACCTTTATTATTAACGGCGAACCAGGTATTGTACTATCAGATGTTTACAAAAACTATCCTACTCTATGGTTTGCTTTAATTCATGAATTATACCATGTATTATATGATTATGATGAGTTAAGTAAGCAGACCTATCATATAACTGGAGAACCTGATATTTTGCTCACTGAAAACGATGCGAATGCATTTGCAAGGGAATATTTATTCTCAAAAGAGAATATGCAATACATTATTCCATTTATTAATGACGATTTCCTTGTAAGGGATTACGCACATGATCAACAATTACATCCAAGTATTATTTATTCTTGTTATAAATGGGATCAGGAACAGCAAGGAAATAAAGGTGCGTGGGCGAAAAGAAAGACGCAAGAAATTCCGAAGGCGGCCATCGCAGTTAAAAGTATTAATACCAATCTATGGATCGGTGAAAGCATTGAAGAGAGTGTGAAGAAGATCAAAGAAACAGTTTTCCAAAATTTATAAATCATGAAAAAAACAACTAAAGAGCAAGAAGCAAAAAAACTTAAGAAGAAAGCGGAGCAAGAGAAAGAACAAAGAGAAATACTCGCAAAGATTGGACAGGGCGGTGGTAAGCAAATTGAAATCTCCCCGGAAGGTATTCGATCAACAAAAGAGTTGAAGGTTTTTGCGACAGGATCGGTAGATAACCCATTAAGGAAATATGACCTTTACTACAAGGGGTTAACCAAATTATTGAAACAAAATTTACCAGCTGGGCCTAAAAACAAAAAGGCAAGGGAATTTATTTACGAAGAGAAAAACACATTTATAACAAGAGGCTACAGAAAAAATGCACAAGGAATCAGAGGCATGGATGGTCGCATGGCATATATAACTGAATTGAAGGCAGCTCTCGATATAGTAGCAAATTGGGTGTTTCGTAATGGAACACCTCTCGAATTATTTGACGAGTTCAGAAAACGAAATATTGAAAAGGGTTACGGAGAGCCGAGATCTTAAACTATCTTGCATTTCTTTTCCGCTGCCTAATTAATGATTTCTTTGCGATGGGTGGAGGTTTATTTTTCCTCCCTTGCCCTCCTACTCATCCTACTACTGAATTATTCTAATTCCACGGCTGCCAGATTATTATCCTTTATTTAAACTCATCTCCTTTTCTTAGTATAATGGAAAATAGGAGATAAATTTCACAAGGTGGTTTGTATCTTTCGGACGTCTTTGATACTTAGTAAAACAGTAAATGTGTAAATGAATGACCAAACATCAAAATAAGAATTATTCAAACTGCCCCTTATCAAATAAATTGAAACAAGCTTAAACTTCTTTTCAAATCTTATATTCGCTTCCCGATTTATCCTATGAATCAATCCGATATTGAAGAAATAAAAGAAAGCATCCGGGAACTTACTCTCATCCGAAAAGTAATTGCCTGGGGCATTGTATGTATTTTTCTTGTGTATGGTATTTATCTCCTGGTGGATCATTATGGAATGGGAGCCCATGTGATGGACTGGGTCCACCTTATTTTCCGATGGGCTCATGTGATTCTGGGAATATCGTGGATTGGAGCTTCTTTCTATTTTATTTTTCTGGAGAACAGTTTAAACAGAACGGAAAATCTTCGAGATGAACTGGCTGGTAATTTATGGGCAATTCATGGCGGCGGTTTTTACTATGTGGAAAAATACAAGATTGCACCCGGAGAGCTGCCAAAGAAATTGCATTGGTTCAAATACGAAGCTTACTTTACCTGGCTCACCGGAATCATTCTGCTTACACTGGTCTATTATTTTAATGCTAAAACATTCATGATAGATCCGGATGTGGCAAAAATTTCACCTGCCGCATCAATTCTGATTGGAATAGGTACACTGATTTTCGGCTGGCTTGTGTATGATTTTCTATGTCGTACTCCATTGATCCAGCAGAAGAAAACATTCGCTGTTGTTGGTTTTTTTATCATCACACTTATCTCCTTTTTTCTCAGTCATTTTCTGAGCGGACGTGCAGCCTTTATCCATGTGGGTGCTCTCATCGGAACAATCATGGCGGGCAATGTATTTTTTGTGATCATCCCTGCTCAAAAGGCCATGGTCAAAGCCGCTAAACATGGCAAACCTCTGGATCCGAATCTTGGAAAATACGCCGGTCTTCGTTCACTGCACAACAATTACATGACATTGCCGGTCATCTTTGTGATGATCAGCAATCACTTCCCGACAACCTTTGGCAATGCTTTCAACTGGGCGGTGCTTGCAGGCCTCACGCTCGCAAGTGTTGCCGTTCGACACTATATCAATTTGCATGAAAAAGGTCAGCACACTGCATGGATGATTCCATTCGCCGTGATCGCGTTGATTGCCCTCGTTATAGTAACAGCACCTACACCCTCTTCGAGAAAATCTTCAGCGCCTGTTGCCTTCAGTCAGGTTCAGCCTATTTTTAAGGCGCGATGTCAGAATTGTCATTCCGCTAATCCTACTGACGACGTTCAAAAAGTCGCTCCCGGAGGCGTGATGTTTGATACTCCCGAGCAAATTCAGAAGATGTCGGCAAGGATTCTTGTTCGGGCAGTACAAACGAAAACAATGCCTCAGGCCAATAAAACAGGTATCACTGAAGAAGAACGTGAACTCATCGGACTTTGGATTGACCAGGGTGCGAAAATTGAAAACTGATTATTCCGCTTATAACCTTATCTTGTGAACGGACCGGGTGTTTTCCCGGTTGTATTCAGAATTTTATTTAATAAAATGTCGATCCCTGATCTTGCCATACACAGTAAACGAGTTCTTCTGGATGGAGAGTTGAAAGATGCAACAATCTATATCCACGAAGGAAAAATTTTAGAGATCAAAGATGGAAAAGGTGATCTCAAATCCGCGAAAGTTTTTGACGATGTAAAAGATTCGGTTGTCATGCCCGGACTGATTGATTGTCATGTTCACATCAATGAACCGGGGCGCACCGACTGGGAAGGATTCGAAACCGCAACACGAGCAGCTGCTTCGGGTGGAATTACGACTCTGGTAGACATGCCATTGAATTCTACTCCGGTTACTACAACAGTAAAAAATCTCAAAGAAAAATTAGCAGCCACAGAAGGAAAACTGTTTGTGGATTGTGGCTTCTGGGGAGGGATTGTTTCAGGAGATGTATCCGAAATTGAACCTCTGATAAAAGTAGGAGTCCTCGGCTTTAAAGCATTTCTGACACACTCGGGAATTGATGATTTTCCCAATGCAAGTTTGAAGGACCTTGAAAAAGCGGCACCGATTCTTAAAAAATACAATTTGCCCTTGCTTGCGCATGCAGAACTGGATTCAAAACACAAAGGACAAAAAGCTTTTGAAGACGATCCGGAATCTTACCAGGCATTTTTAGGATCAAGACCGCGCTCCTGGGAAAATGAAGCGATTAAAGAATTGATTGCATTGTGTAAGAAGACCGGCGCACGAGTACACATTGTGCATTTGTCATCTTCAGATTCTATTGCTCAGATTCATGATGCACGGTCAAACAATTTGCCTCTTACTGTAGAAACTTGTCCGCACTATCTTTTCTTTGACGCCGAAACCATCCCGGATGGAGACACTCGTTACAAATGCACACCTCCGATCCGTGAAAAAGAAAATAATGAAAAACTCTGGCAGGCACTGAAAGACGGTACACTGGATTTCATTGTATCGGATCACTCTCCTGCTCCTCCGGAAATTAAGGAGATTGAAAGCGGAAACCTGAAAGAAGCATGGGGCGGTATTTCATCTTTACAATTTACTCTTGCTATTATCTGGACCGTTGCTTTGCGTGATAAAACAGGCATCGCGGAAATTTCCAGACTCATGAGCAGAAATGTGGCTGATTTTCTCGGTCTTAAAAACAAAGGTCGTCTTGAACCCGGCGCAGACGCGGATATTGTCGTCTGGAGCCCTGAGAAAAAACTTAAAGTGTCCCGCAGCAACATACGATTCCGTCATCCGATCACTCCGTATGAAGGACAAATGCTGAGCGGGTTGGTTGAATTAACTTATGTCCGTGGCAACAAGGTTTATGATAAAGGATCCTTAGTATCTTCGCCAACAGGACAAGTGATTTTAAATACGCTATGATAAAAGAAGTTTCTGAAGCTCCTGCATTTACACAGCTATTGAATCTGGCTGCGGATAAGCTGGGAGCAAAAGCCATTGCCTGCACGGATGATTTTTTTGCTGAAAAAGAAAATCTCGTTAAACCCGGTCGTGGAATTTTCATTGCCGATAAATATACTGATCGCGGCAAGTGGATGGATGGATGGGAATCGCGCAGAAAGCGTGTTCCCGGACATGACTGGTGCATTGTGCAACTTGGAGTTCCGGGTGTATTGCATGGTTTCGATATCGACACCAATTTTTTCCTGGGGAATCATCCACCTTTTGCTTCAATAGAAGCTTGTTTATTGACAGACGGAAAAAATCCTGAGGATGCAGGAGTAGAATGGAAAGAAATTCTTCCGAAATCACCATTGAATCCCGGAAGTCAGAATTTTTATGCCTGCACAGACAGAAATTTATATTCTCATATCAAATTACACATCTATCCGGATGGTGGTGTTGCACGATTGAAAGTCTATGGAGAAGTTCAGAAAGACTGGACAAAAGTAAAAAAAGACGATGTGATTGACCTTGCCTCTGCTTTAAATGGAGCAAAGGCAATCCTTTGCAACGATATGTTTTTCTCCCACATGGATAATTTAATCATGCCGGGAAGAGGTGTGAATATGGGCGATGGATGGGAAACAAAAAGAAACCGCACACCGAATAACTGCGATTGGGTAATTGTACGTCTGGCTCATCCGGGAAAAATAAAAAGTCTGCTCGTGGATACTTGTCATTTTAAAGGCAATTATCCTGACACCTGCTCAATTGAAGCCTGTTCGATATCTAATGAAGAAGAAAAAAATATTTTTTCAGATAAAATTTCCTGGAAAGAAATTCTTCCAAAACAAAAATTACAAGCGGATCATGAGCATGCTTATGAAAAGGAAATTCTTCCACATGATTCCATTACCCATATCCGTTTGAATATATTTCCGGATGGCGGCATTAGCAGACTGAGGTGTTTTGGAAAAATTATTTGATTATTGAAATGACGCTCACTGAACTCAATCAACTCGGACCTGCGCAACTCCGCGAAGAATTCATGAAATGTTGTGGATGTACTTCATGGGCTGAGAAGATGGTTGCATCCGCACCATTTCAAAATCGCGAGGAGGTATTTGAAAAATCCGATCTCTTCTGGAATGAGACCAAGGCTGAAGATTGGCTGGAAGCATTTTTACATCACCCAAAAATCGGGGATCTGAAGAGTTTAGAAAAAAAATTCGCCTCGACGAGCAAACTTGCAGGCAGCGAACAGGCTTCTGTGCATTCCGCTTCACAAAAAACACTTGAAGATCTGGCTGCCGGGAATGATGCTTATGAAACTAAATTTGGATTTATTTTCATCGTTTGTGCAACAGGTAAAAGTGCGGGAGAGATGTTGGAATTACTGAACAGCCGAATCCACAACAACAAAGAGGCTGAGTTGAGAATTGCTGCAGCCGAACAAAACAAAATAACACGTTTACGTTTAGAAAAATTATTGTCATGAGTCAGATCACTACACATATTCTGGATACTGCTAAAGGTGTTCCCGCACAAGGCGTTCATCTGGTCCTGGAAGCATTTTCATCAGACAACACATGGATTCAATTGGCTGAAGGAATCACAAATGCTGACGGACGTGTCAGTGATTTACTCAAAACAGATGTGCTTCTTTCTCCGGGAATTTATCGGATGACTTTTGAAACATCAGCGTATTTTACACAACAGGGACTGAAGAGCTTTTATCCGTATGTCCAAATTACTTTTGAAGTCAGTGACCCTCGGCATTACCACATTCCTCTGCTCTTAAGTCCATACGGTTTCACCACTTATCGCGGCAGCTGAGCGCTCAAAACACATCGTATTCCTGTCGAATTCAGACTACAGTATCTTGGAATGCTGTATCTATCTGAATAACAGCCGCTTTAAGCTATCTTAGAAGCTGTATTTTCTTCCAAGGCTCCGAAACAATGCCTTTTTTTGAACGTATTGCAGGGATATGAATCGTCCTCTGGAGGAAATCCTTCGCAATATTCTGGTAGCAAGGGATCAACCGGCTTTTTGTGTTGCAGGAACACATTACACGTATGCTGAATTCGGAGCATGCGTCGCGAACATTCAACACCAGATTCAAAGCAAAGGTCTTGAAGGAAATTGCAACATCGGTATTTTGACATACGATGATTTGCAAACATATGCATCCGTGTTTGCAATCTTATTCAGCGGCCATGCTTTCGTACCGATCAATCC
Organism: uncultured Flavobacteriales bacterium; assembly: GCA_964391495.1. Classification (GTDB taxonomy): domain Bacteria; phylum Bacteroidota; class Bacteroidia; order AKYH767-A; family 2013-40CM-41-45; genus JADKJP01. The sequence continues at coordinate 6,661 of CAYMMN010000001.1, forward strand.
TTTGCATCCAAAGACAAGGAATGAATCCATCATCGAACAGGCAGAAATAAGTGTATTGCTGAGTAGCAAGCTGGAAGAAGAAGCGATGTCTTTTTCATCCACTTCAACCATGGTACTGAAAACAAATTTGCCTCAGGATATAAGCTCTGTTCCTTCTTTTATCGAACCGGAGCCTGAACGGCTCGCTTATATATTGTTCACCTCCGGCAGCACCGGTGTTCCAAAAGGTGTTCCTCTGACGTTTCAAAATCTGGAATCATTTCTGAGAGCATTTTTTGCCCTCGGTTTTGAAATCGATAGTTCCGACAGATTCATTCAAATGTTTGACATGACATTTGATTTATCCATCATGAGCTATATGGCTCCTTTGTGTATTGGAGCTTGTGTGTACACCGTTCCCTTTGATGGAATAAAATACATGCAGGTTTATCGTTTGCTTGAAGAGCACCATATCACATTTGCTTTGTTGGTTCCATCAATCATCACACATCTGAGGCCATATTTTGAAGAAATATTTTTAGAGAAAATGAAGTACTCGCTTTTCTGCGGTGAGGCTTTGTATGAAGATGTTACGTTGGAATGGGCAAAGTGCATTCCGCATGCGCAGTTGCTAAATGTCTACGGGCCAACAGAGGCTACAATCTTCTGTACTACTTATCCGATCCACCGAAAAGGAGGAAATAAATGTCTCAATGGAATATTGTGCATCGGTCAGGCTATGAATTCCATGGAAGCGACTATCTTCTCAGAAGATGGAAAGCCGGCAGTAGCTATGGAAAAAGGTGAGCTCTGTTTACATGGAGCACAGGTCACTCCGGGATATTGGAAAAACGAGACGAAAAACAAAGAAGCTTTTTTCAACTACAACAACAAACGCTATTACAGAACCGGAGATTTGTGTTTTGCGGATGCAGAAGGAGACATTAGCTACAGTGGAAGAATAGATTTCCAGGTAAAGATCCAGGGCTTTCGTGTTGAATTGGGAGAAATTGAAATGCAGGCCCGTGAATTTTTGAAAACACATAATGTCGTAGCCATTGCAAAGCAAAATGAAGAAACTGTCTGGCAAATTTATCTGTTCATAGAAAACTTCACTGAATCCACAGCCATGCTGATGAAACATCTGAAAGAATCAATTCCTTCATATATGCTTCCGGCAAAAATTATCGGTACCGGTTTGTTCCCGTTGAATTCAAATGGAAAAACAGACCGAAAAGCATTGATGGCACAGGCAGGATTATAATCGGTAAACAAAAAATGCTCACACGAATTGTGAGCGTTAATTGAGAGAGAACAAAATGGAAAAACACGAAATATTAAATCAGCTTACAGGAATTTTCAAAAGAATCTTTGAAAACGAAACTGTCATCCTACAGATGGATACTACTGCGAACGATGTGGACGGTTGGGATTCATTAACACATACTTCCATGATTGTTGAAGTTGAAAAGCATTTCATGGTGAAGTTCAAATTAAAAGAAGTACTCGGATTTAAAAATGTTGGTGATATGGTAAACATGATCCATTCCAAACTCGCCGCCGCCTAAAGGAAATTGATGGTATTCAATTCATTTACATTCCTGATTTTCTTTTTCCTTTTTGCCATCCTTTACTTCAGGATGAGAGGAAAGGTGCAATTACTCTGGCTGCTTACCGGCTCGATAATCTTTTGCGCTTTCTACAGCCTCAAAGGACTTGGAATCCTGTCAGGACTAATCGTGGTCAATTACTTTTCAGGAATTCTGATAGAAAAATCATCAAGAAAAGAACTGATACTTTTCCTCAGCTGCCTGGTGAATCTGGGAGCTTTGTTTTTGTTTAAGTATTATAATTTCTTCAATCTAGAACTGACATCATTCTTACATTCAATCAATATTGACAACCCATTACCGGTAGTGAATTTTTTAATTCCGGTCGGCTTATCCTATTTCACTTTACAGGCTATCGGATACAATGTAGATATACAACGCGAGCTGGAAGTTCCCGAGAAAAACTTCCTCGTCTTTGTTACTTACTTCCTCTACTTCCCGAAACTTATCCAGGGACCGGTGGACAGACCAAGGAATCTTCTTCCACAATTGCATCATGCACAAAAGTTCGATTACAACAGGGTTGTTGGCGGATTAAAACTTATTGCCTGGGGTTTGATAAAAAAGCTGGTCATTGCCGACAGGCTTTCGATTTTCGTGAGCCAGGTTTACGATCATACTGGGAATTATAGTGGTGTTGTGCTTTTGCTTGCCGGATTATTTTATATGGTTCAATTGTATGCTGATTTCTCGGGGTATATGGATATGGCTCTCGGTATTTCATCCATACTCGGATTTGAAATCATGCAAAACTTCAACAGACCATTTGCCGCTACATCTGTTACCGATTTCTGGAAGAGATGGCACATTTCACTTTCTACATGGCTGTATGAATATGTATACAATCCCATTTCACTGCAATGGAGAAATCTCGGAAACTGGGGAATGGTATTCGCAATCTTCGTTACCTTCTTTCTGAGTGGTTTGTGGCATGGAGTCGGCTGGACATTTATGACCTGGGGATTGATTAATGGACTCGCGATGGGTTATGAATTGCGCACGGCAAAATGGAGAAAAAAAACGTTTAAAAAATTATCTCCGACGTCTGCAAAATATCTCTCCATCTCCATCACATTTGTCTTTACCTTACTTAGTTTCACATTTGTGCGCGCCAACACGGTGAGTGAAGGATGGTATGTACTTACACATCTGTTTGATACTTCAAAAGTGGTGTCACTTTTTTCTCTTGGTCTGGATCCATTGAATTTCATGCTCGCATGTCTGGGAACAGCACTCTTACTCATTCTCCAATTCTATCAACCTAAAATAAGTTTCAGCGAAGCACTTGCAGCAAAACCAATGTTGATTCGCTGGTCAGTGTATGGTCTTATTGCCCTTGTTATTTTAAACCTCGGAATCCTTGGAGGAAAAGGATTTATCTACGCTCAATTCTAGACAATGGCAAAGCTGATCCTTAAATTATTTCTTTTTGCTTTGCTCGCCATTGTACTGAGCATTCCGGTGAGAAAATTTTTACGTGCTCCGGATCGTGAATTGCCATGGTCCTACAGCTTTGATGCTTTGCATTTAAAAAGAGAATACCTGTGTACGTACCCGAATCGTTTCAACCTCTTGTTTATTGGTTCCAGTTCCACACGAAGAGGTTTTGTGCCACAGGTTTTCAATGAATCTACGGACTCATCCTTGCATATCAATTCATTTAATTACGGAGTTGACTGGATGGGCTTTCCGGAAGTGTATTATATGCTTGATCATGTTGTTAAAGAAAACAGAGAAGGCACACATTATTTATTCATCGAATTATCGAAAATAAAAATCATTGATTACCAGAATATGCATACTGCCCGTGCTATTTACTGGTACAACTGGTCTGATTTTACTTTTACACTTCGATCCATCGTCTCTTCTCCTTCCCCACCTTTGGTTAAAGTTGCCGCTCTTTCTTCTCATCTTATTGGTTACATGGATCATTTACTCAATGTTGGATCCATTAGCGACCGGAATGATTATCACAAAAGACAAGCGATGGTGACTGATTCCATTGCTGACATGGGCGAAGCATATAATGGTTATAGTGGCAAAGAAATCCATGAAGATGCAGGTCGTGAACATTTCCTAAAAGACACAAGTGGTTTAGCCGCACGAAAACTTAATTCCGCACAAGCATTTGAAGAGCTGGAGAAAAATCCTGATTTGATAAAAAACTATAATCATATTTATCTTGACAGGATCAATTCCACCATTCAAAAGTTACAAGAAAATGGAATTTATCCGGTCTTTGTGATGAATCCGCGTGCCGACCCTCGACAATACAAGGAAATTCTGACAGTATTTTATAATATTGATCCTCGCTATCGAATAGAAATTGCGGACAGTAGAAAGTATCCGGAATTGTATCTTTCACAATACGCTTCTGACGAAACACATTTGAATGAAGAAGGAGCTGTATTGTACACAAAATATCTGGCGAGAGAATTCAATATGTTAATTAATGCTTCAACAGATACATCGCGAATCCAACCATGACCAGAATACTCATCATAGCCGACGATCTGGGAATTGATTCGCTCACCAATCAGCGAATCACGGATTGTTATGAAAAGGGTTTGATCTCTTCCACTTCGGTTATGGTTACCATGCCCGGTTTTGAGGAGGCTGTTGAGTGGTATAAAAAACAAACACCGGAACCAAAACTCGGTATTCATCTGGATCTGGACGGAGGGAAACCTGTTTCGGAAGTTTTCAAAAGTGCTTATGGCGAAAAGAAATTATTTTATCCGGGTGGACGGCTTTCCGCTGATCAAAAATACCTGAACATTCTTGAACAGGAGCTCGACGCGCAAATTCAAAAATTAATCAAAGCCGGAATTTCTCTTCATCATATCGATTCACATCATCACAAACATACCAATTGGCCTGTTGCAAAGATTGTAGTCCGACTTGCAAAAAAATACGGTGGAGTCAGGATTCGTGTTGCCGGAAATGTACTCTATCCAAGCGCCTTTCATAAACAAATGTATCGATCGCTATTAAACAGCTATTTCAAGAAAAACAGCAATCCACAAAATCACATTCCCTATTTTGCACGTCTGGAAAAATTTATGGCAGCAAGACCCTCAATACAGGGTAACAGTATTGAATTGATGACTCATCCCGGCATGGATCAGGACTATCAGCTGCTAAACAGTCCTGCTTTTTCTGAGTTTCTCAAAGACTATTCCCTGATCCGATAAAAAGTATTTGCTTAGATTTGGCAAATAAATTAGTACACAAAAACCTGGTACTTGTTACCTCTTTAGAATCTCCCCATTCCCCTAATCACCTCCGATCCAACAAGAACGAATACGTCTGTATGAAAACATCCATTTCAACCGCTGCTAAAGAGAAAATTCTAAGTGATTTACAGAAAGCGAATTTAGTCTTTCAAAAAGTTTATCCGGGTGATAAGCCCGACAGACAACCGGTACATACAGTGTATGGTGGCGCGAATTTGTTTCGTTCTGATTCCACAAAAAAGATGGGAGAGATTGCCTTACGTAGCCTCACCTCCTATGCTCCTGATTTTACTGTTTTGGCAAGAGTTCTCGAGCTCAGTGGTCACGAATCGCTTCCTACTGAAAAATCAAAGATTACCGAGCTGACCTCCGCTCTGGATAAAATGACATCGGATGAACGTAAGAAACATCCGGCATGGTTATCCTATACAGTGTACAAAAAAATCATCGCGAAACTGGAACACGAAGCTGTAGAAGATTTCCGTATTGATTTTGAAGATGGATTTGGAAATCGTCCGGATGATGAAGAAGACGCGACTGCAGTAAATGCCGCGAAAGAACTGGCCAAAGGAATGAAAGAAAAAACAATCTCACCATTCATTGGCATTCGAATCAAACCATTCACAGAAGATCTAAAACAACGTGGTATCCGTACCCTTGATATTTTCCTGACAACACTTCTTTCTGAAACCGGAGGTAAATTGCCCGATAATTTTGTGGTCATGCTTCCGAAGGTTACCATACCTGAACAAATGCAGGCGCTGGTTCAGTTGTTTGAAATCATTGAAAAAGAAAACAACATTCCTGTAGGCACATTGAAAATGGAAATGATGGTGGAAGCTACTCAAGCCATCATGGATAAAAACGGAGTAAACCCGTTGCGCGGTCTCATCATGGCAGCAGGAGGAAGATGCATTGCTGCTCATTTCGGTACTTATGATTATACAGCTTCCTGTAACATCACCGCTAAATACCAAACCATGGATCATCCGGTTTGTGATTTCGCGCATCACATGACAAAGGTAGCATTGGCAGGAACCGGAATTTTTCTTTCCGATGGAGCAACCAATGTCATGCCGATTGGTCCGCACAAGGGAGATAATCTCACAGATTTACAAAAACAGGAAAATACAAATGTAGTGCACCGCGCCTGGAAATTATGCTATGGTCATTCCATGCATTCTCTTCGCAATGGTTTTTATCAGGGCTGGGATCTTAATCCCGCGCAATTACCGATGCGTTATGCAGCGGTGTATACTTTCTTTCTTGAGAGTTATGAAGATGCCGCAGCCCGACTGTTTCACTTTGTAAACAAAGCGGCACAAGCGACACTTTCAGGAGATATTTTTGATGATGCTGCAACCGGACAAGGACTTCTGAATTATTTCCTGCGGGCCATGAATTCAGGAGCGATTTCTGAAGAAGAAGCACTCGTAACCGGATTGACACTGGAAGAAATTCACAGCAGGTCGTTTTACAGGATACTTCGGGGGCGGAGGAAGTAGGTTTTTTTGGTTCCGAGTTCCGAGTTCCGAGTTCCGGGTTCCGGGTTCCGGGTTCCGGGTTCCGGGTTCGAAGTTCGAAGTTTTAAAAAATCTAACAACTAAAATCTAAATTCTAAAATCTAAATTCTAACAACTAAATTCTAACAACTAAATTCTAACAACTAAAACCTTAAAAGGTCTAGCCCCGACCTACGATATTCTTCACTGCAATCATTTTGGCAAGAATACTGATCGCGATTTCTTCAGGAGTTTCGGCGCCGATGTCGATGCCCATGGGCATATCGACTGATTCCAATTCATTCAGACCGGCAATTTTTCCTTCTTCAAACATTTTCTTTGTCATTTCTACTTTGCGCTGACTTCCAATCATTCCGAGATAAGCATGTGGCTTCTTCAGACAGAATGCTAGAATGTCGCGGTCATAAGGATGACTGTAAGTCATGATAGCAACAAAAGTCTGATCATCGAATGGCAATACAGGAAGCGCTTGCGCATAGTGCAGATTCATTTTACTCAATCCTTCGATGTTGATCTGATCAAGATATTCTTTCCTGTCATCAATCATGTAAAGTTCAAAATCAAGTCCTGCTGCAAGCTTTGCCAATGCATGTCCGGTATGACCTGCACCAAAAATATAGAGTCGTTTCTTTTTCATAATCGGTTCTATATACACATCCACACTGCCACCGCAACACATGTTGTGTTGATGTAATAAATCATGACGGAATAATGCAGGCTTCCCTGATTTCAGAACTTTGAGAGCCTGTTCAATCACACTTTTTTCAAGTTCGCCTCCACCAATTGTTCCGGAAATTCGTCCATCCGGAAATACCAACATCTTGGCTCCGGTTTCACGTGGTGTGGAGCCATGAGTTTTGACAATGATGCACAAAGCGAGGTTAGTTTGATGTTGACCTGCTTCTGAAATGGTTTCAAAAATGTTCGGCAAGGGATAATCTTATCAATCAAAAATACAGATAATATTTATAAGCAACATTCAGGGAGATAAAGCTTCATCCTTGACAAAAAATATTAATTTTACATCCCGCACAACGAAATTGAAATTATTCGTCCATGAAAAATAATCCAATTGAATTTATAAAAGTCGCCGTTGACCTCTCGAGAGAAGGCTCCCAATCAAATAAAGGAGGCCCGTTTGGCTGTGTTGTGGTGAAAGACGGAAAAATTATTGGCAAAGGTTCTAATCAGGTTACCTCTTCGAACGACCCGACCGCCCATGCAGAAGTAGTCGCCATTCGTGATGCATGTCGCAATCTCAATACCTTTCAGTTAACTGATTGCGAGATTTATACCTCGTGCGAACCTTGTCCCATGTGTCTGGGCGCAATTTATTGGGCCCGCCCAAGCAAAGTTTATTATGCGAATACCCGACACGAAGCAGCAGCAGCAGGTTTTGATGACGCTTTTATTTATGAAGAAATCAATATTTCCCCTGATAAACGAAAAATTGAAATGATCCATTTGCCAGATGCAGCGGCATTGCAAATCTTCAAGGACTGGATCAATAAGCCGGATAAAATTGATTATTGATCTCAAAAAGCTATTTACCCTGGCAGAGTCTTGATTTATTATAGCTTTTCATTTTGATTAAATTTCCTGATTCCGGCAATTGCGGGAATTACTTGGTAAATTGCACTATCTTAAATTGCTGTAAGCAGGAAATCCGCAAAACCTGAGAAAAACCGTTAAAATACGCACATTTTTATTGCGGAATTGTGTAAATAATTTATCTTGCATGAGCATTCATCATGCGTTTCTTTGCTGCGTGCAAAGATTATAAGATTTTATCATTTCGTTTATCTATGACTCATTCCGACTCCACGCTAATCACGTGCAGCCTGTTTCACAATCTTGACCAAGTAGTACTCGCGGAAATTCTTTCTCACTCAGAAACGAATGAATATCCGAAAGGCGCTGTTTTGGTTAATAAGGGCTCTGTGCCCAGCGCGCTTTACATTGTAAAAAATGGAACAGTAGAAATTTACAATGAAGATGTATTGCTGGCGACACTTGGTTCGCTTTCAATCCTGGGTGAAAGTTTTCTTGCCGATGCCGTTGCGACAGCTACGATTGTGGCGGGATCAGACCTCACCATGGTGGAAATTAAAAAAGATGTTTTTTATTCTCTTGCGGTGAAATACCCTCAATTGATTCTGAACATTTTTAAAATTAATTTTCAACGATTAAGAAATTCAAATGACGCGGCTTTAAAAGAAGCACGCGAACGGGAAGAGAAATTAAATCAACTCGTCAACGAACGCACGCGCGCTTTGAATGAAACCATGCTGGAATTGCGTAAGACGAATGATGAATTATCCATCACGCGTGACAATCTGATCGAAACACAAAAATTCCGTCAGCAATTTCTGGCCAACATGAGCCATGAAATTCGTACTCCCATGAATGCTATCGTGGGATTGACAAACCTTCTCATCAAATCACCGCTCAATGAGCAGCAGGAAAAATATTTAAATGTCATCAAGAAAAGCGGTGCCAACCTGCTGGTCATCATTAACGACATTCTTGATCTCGCGAAAATTGAATCCGGAAAAATGGAACTGGAAGCAGTACCATTCCCGTTCATTTCAGCAATTCACAACATTCACACGATTCTCGGTCTTAAGGCTGAAGAAAAGGGAATTAAAATGGAACAGATCATCGGAGAAGGTGTTCCTGAATATGTCGTTGGCGATGAAACAAGAATTACCCAGGTGATTATGAACCTTGCCGGTAATGCCATTAAATTCACTGAAAAGGGAGCTGTTACCATTTCCGTTATTCCTGAAAATAAAACTGACAAGGAAGTCGTTGTCAGAGTAGGTATCCGCGATACAGGAATTGGGATTCCCGCTGACAAAATCGACAAGATCTTTGAGAGTTTTGGACAGGCCTCCTCAGATACAACCCGGAAATTCGGTGGAACCGGTCTGGGATTAACTATTTCCAAACAATTGGTGGAAATGCACGGCGGAGATTTGAAAGTTCAAAGTGAACCTGGCAAGGGATCTGAGTTTTATTTTACTATTAAATACACCATTGCTACAAAACCTCAGGAAGACAATATCGATGATCTGGCGACTTCACACGACTTGTCCACTGTAAAAATTCTATTGGTTGAAGACAACGAATTCAATCAAATGGTAGCTGTGGATACATTGAATGATATTTTTCCTGAAGTAAAAGTGGAAGTCGCGAATGATGGACAAGAGGCACTTGATAAACTCAGTGCCGACAACTACAGTTTTGTCTTTATGGATATCCAAATGCCGGGAATGGATGGTTATGAAACTACCCGTCGTATCCGGAAAATGGAAGACACATTAAAGAAGAATATCAGAATTTGTGCAATGACTGCTAACGTAACCCGGGAAGAAATCGATGAATGCCTTGCATCAGGAATGAATGATTACATGATGAAGCCATTCAGTACCGAAACTCTCCGGGAAAAAGTAATCCGTAACGCCTTTCCCAACGAATCGTGAATCAAATAACTTATTCCAAAAGCGCGAGGAATTATTCTTCGTCAACATCATCCACGGTCATGAACCGATACGAACAAACAAAACAATTTATACTCGGAAAACTGAGCACCGGATTACCGGACAACCTCACGTATCATGGCTATCACCATGTTCTGGATGTATTGAGTGCAGCTGAAATGTTATGCGAAAAAGAGAAAATTCCAGCGGAAGATGTTGAGTTGGTAAAAGTAGCTGCCCTGATGCATGATTCCGGATTCATGCTGAATGCGGTAAACCACGAACAGATCGGTAGTGATATGGCCAGAAAATTATTACCGGAATTCGGCTATAATAAACCTGAAATAGAAACTATCTGCGGCATGATTCTCGCGACAAAATTTCCGCAGCAACCTAAAAATCATCTGGAAGAAATTCTCTGTGATGCAGATTTGGATTACCTCGGCCGCCCTGATTTTTTCAGTATTGGAAATACCCTTTTTGAAGAACTAAAAACAAGTGGCAATATTTCTACTTTAAGAGAATGGAACCAGCTTCAGGTTACATTTCTATTAACCCATAAATATTTTACCCGTTCAGCCAAAGAACTGCGCGATTTTCAAAAAGAAGTCCATCTACAACAGGTGAAAAATTTGCTCGCAAAACCCTGAATAATTCCTTCTACAATCTCCTGAAACCTGTGGATCTTTTCAGTTTTTGATTTTGATAGATTAAATCTCTGTCCTGGAAAATCAGATCTTAACAATTTTTTTTGGCCATTTGCGTTTCTTTTTCAGTTTCTGCATTAAATCAAGAATAACACGGATTGTTAAAAAATCACCTCCGTAAGCCCCGCAAGGAAAAATATTATTGATAGATTTACCAAATCATGAGACTTCTGGCAGTTCTCTTATGCGTTTTGGCTTTGGCCTCCTGTAAAAAGGAAGAGCTGGTTACAGTTGATAATAATATTCCACCGGAAGATTATACAATTGAACCTGTAGTTGTAGAAAATTATATCAACCGTACATATATTCTCACCCTTGGCAGAGAACCTGATGAAACTGAATTTAATACAGCGCGTCAGGCGCTATTGAACAGTGGAGTGGACAGCGCGTCCCGACAGGATTTCCTGGCTTCCGTTTTTTCGGACCCCTCGTATCTTCCAGCTGTTTACAATCAGAATAAAATTGATTTGCTAAACAACGTTGACACCGCAGAATTCACCAACTGGATTAACATTTTTGAATTTTTACTGCAGGACTCAACGAATATTACTTCCTGGCCCGCCTTACAACAACAACTAGACAGGTTGATTGAATTGCGAAACGCATTCCCTGAATTCATAAATGCAACAATTGGTGTGGACGAATTGCAACGCAGAATGTGCAACAATTACCTCTATGATCAGATCAATATGGGTGCCGCGAATTTTGTCATCTCTACCTTTCAGCACTTGATTAACAGAAACCCGACAATTTCCGAACAACAAAATGGAATCAATATGGTGGGCGGAATCAATGCGGTACTTTTTCTGCAAGCCGGATCTAATCAGAATGACTACCTGAACATTCTCACGCATTCCGGTAATTATTTTGAAAGCCAGGTGGTATTGCTGTATCACAAATTCCTCAATCGCGAACCAAATACTGAAGAAATGCTTAATGGCACTCAAAAATATAGCAGTATAGGGGACTACACAGCTGTACAAAGGGACATTTTAGCTACAAACGAATTCATCGGCATCCAATGAAAAAATTAATTTTTCTTGTTTTGATTCTGCCATATTTATTTTCCTGTAGCAGGGAAAATAAATACGAATATGAAGTCAATCCTGTGGATGTTTCTCAAAACGGTGGAGTAAAAAACTCGCAAAAGACAACTGCGGAGTTTATTTCCATCGCTTATGCTGATCTGTTCGGAATCCAGATTCCTCAGTCAAGGCTTGTGAATCTGAGCATCGCATACAGTTCCTTTGGTGATCAAAAAGTGATTGAGGACCGTATTATCCGGAATTTCATTAACGATACACTGGCCATCATTCCTGATTCCGTAGTGATCAATAGAGATACTTCGGCTTTCATTGTAAAAGCCTACAAAAAATTCTTCAACCGCGAACCTTCTGAGTTTGAAAAATACACCTGGAAGAATACAATTCAACAGGATGCTTCGATAAACCCTTTGATGGTATATTATACATTGATGACATCCGATGAATACAGATTCTATTAATCTCAGCGCATGATGAAAAGAAGGGATTTCATAAAAAAATCTGCACTGGCAACTGCAGGAGTGATTGCATCACCCTATCTGCTTCCATCCGGCAGTCTGTTCGCCGCGACCGGAATGCGTCGTGTTAACCATGTTGTATTTTGTCTGTATGCTGGAGGTGTGCGCAATCTGGAATCAGTTCACATGAATGACGGTAATCTCATGCCAAATTTACTTTCAGGTGGAGGTTCTGTTTCACCCGATATCGCCGGAGCGATGGAAGCCCTGCCACCAGCTCCGCTTCCGCTTCCCTTGCAAAACTACGGCACCCTTTTCAAAGAATTTAGATATTACAATGGTCCGACGGGGCATTACAATGGACATACAGTTGCTCTGACAGGAAATTATGTTGATGTAGATTTGAATCTGCGCGAACACCCAAGAAAACCTACCATTTTTGAATACTACCGCAAACACAATTCTCCACAGCAGAGCGCATTGAAATGCTGGTGGGTTGCAAATACACTCGGACCTTATCCGGCCTTGAATTATTCCTCCGCTTCCGCATATGGTGCTTCCTATGGCGCTAATTTTATTTCGCCGACATCACTCATCAGTCCGCAGGGCTTTGATGTGCTCGGAAATCCGCGTGTGTTCAGCAGTCAGGAGGAAGCTGCGGTGAATAATATCCGTGGTTTTGTAAACGGAATGTTTAATCATTCTTATTCCGATGGTTCAGCAGGAGTAGTGAATACAGATACCGATAGAATTCAACTTCATCAATTCATCACAGATTTATATACCAAAGCGCAAAGTTCAGCATTCCTTAATTCCTGGAACGCCGGAAGCGCAATGAATAATGATATGTACAACATTCTCTTCGCTGAAGAAATCATCCGCACCTTCACACCGGAATTACTGGTGGTGAATATGCAGGATGTGGATGTCTGTCATTTTCAATATACCCAATACGCCAACAACCTGCGCAAAGCGGATTTTGCAGTCGCTCAATTGTGGAAGACTATACAATCAACTCCGGGAATGGCGGATGATACTGTACTTATCATAGCTCCTGAACACGGAAGAAATTTCTATCCGAATACTTCAGTGGATGCTTATGGCCGTCGTGCGCTGGATCATACTGCTCCGACAGATCCAAATTTTACCGGTGATCCCAACATGCAAATGGCCAGAGAAATCTTCTGTCTTGTTGTAGGACCTCCAAATGTTGTTGTACAAAATCAGGTAATCTCAACCATTATGGGAGAAAGCACCGAAATCGTTCCCGCCATTGCTAACTTACTTGGATTCGATCAGGACATGCCCGGAACATATGGAGTTAAACCCTGGTCAACATGCCAGCTTCAAGCCGCCTTTGTATGATCAATATTAAAAAATATCTTCTGCATTTATTTTCGGCAGTGCTGATTGCTTCTGTATGGTCGTGCAAAAACGATGAAGAGCCGGTAAATCCATACGACGCACTTGACCACTCATCTAACACCAACACTCCCACACCACCGGATCCGAATTCAATTGCAGGTTTATATAAAAATATTTTCAGTGTCCGTTGCGCAAACCCGGGATGTCACGACGGAACATTCGAACCGGATTTCAGAACTATTGAATCTTCCTATGCAACTCTTGTTTATCAAACAGTCAACAAACTCACACTTGATTCAGCAAAATTTTATTCTTACAGAGCCATTCCCAATAATGTAAATGACTCCTGGCTCATCGAACGACTCACGACGCCAACAACCGAATACATGCCTTCTAACAGTATTCGTTTGTCTACAGAGGATATTGACCATGTAAAAAACTGGATCAATGCCGGATGTCCCGATATGAATGGCGTTGTCGCAGTAAAGCCTGATCTTCCACCGAATGTAACGGGCTTCGCTGCATTTGATGTTAACGGAAATCAGATTGATACAAATCGTTTGAATGGAGATCCGATCAGTCCTTTTCTGGTGAACGCAGGCAGCGCATTAACAATAGGCTTTGTCGCGACGGATACGAGTGATGGAACTTCCGCGACAGATCCCGGACAATTCACGGTGAAGGAAATTCATTTCTCCACCGACAAAAATGATTTCAGTAATTCAACTGTTCTTGTTGCGAGTACATATATTGCAGGATATTCAGCCTGGCTGGCAACGTTGCCTGCAGTTTCATGGCCTGTTGGTACTACGGTGTATTTTCGGATTTATGTAAACGATGGTCATCATACCAACAATACCGAATTTCCAAGGTTTGATTCTCCTGATTATTACAAAACCTATTTTTCTTTTTATGTACAGTAAAGGGATCTTTCTTTTAGTTACGCTCTTTCTTTGTTACTCCTGCAACAAAGACAAGATTGAATTTGATTCTACTCCTTCGATTGAAGTGACTGCAATTAGTCCCGGTTCCGTACAGGAATTTACACAGCCGGTAACGGTTACAATTAAATACAAGGATGGAGATGGAGATCTTGGGGAAAACAGCAGTGGTGTAAAAAACTGCTTTGTCACCGACAACAGGATTGGAATTATCTCATCCTTTCGTATTCAGCAACTCGGACCTGATGGGTCCAACATCACCGGATCACTGAACATTGATCTAGGCGGACAAGGCATCACAGATACATCCCTCAGTAGCCAGAATGTTAGTTTTTCTGTTTACGTTGTAGACAGAGCAGGACATGTCAGCAATACCGCTACTACTGCAGCAATTACTATCCATAGATAAATTCCCCTATAATCGTCATCATTCAATTCCTTTCTTTTTTTTAGTTCTGCGCTTTTTATGAATTCAACTATTGGACAAGATGTTTTTAGCCTTCAGTCTAATTTTTTTAACTAAAAAGGTATTAACATAATCCTCGTATAAGTATTATTCTGAAAATACTTTTATTCTGTCATTACATATATATTTGAAGCGCCATTCAACAGTTCTGTTTGGCTCAAAAGGTTTACATCCGGAAATAAGAATTTATACCCCTTGCTGAATAGTATCAAAGAAAAATTAAAATCCGGCATTCTCCGGAATATGCTCATCTACAGCTTGGGAGCACTTTTTCTCAAAGGAATTTCCTTTTTTCTGATTCCGCTTTACACGAGGATGTTACATCCAAGTGATTATGGAAATCTTGAATTGCTCAACACGTTCACATCCATTCTGGAAATAGTATGTTCACTTGGCCTGGTACAATTTCTCTATATGGATTATTTCCATCATGAAAAAGAAGGGCGGGTAAAATTGATGAATACAATTTTGTCGATTTACATTGGCTTGTCTACTCTATTGTATGTGATTACAGCAATTTTCATTTACTTCTATCACGAACATGCGCTTGGATCGCTATCACTCTACCTGATTTATTTTGGCATTCTCACCACCTATTTGAATTTCTTTCAGGGCATTTACATCCTTGTCCTCAAATTTTCAGAACGAGCTAAAGCGGTTACAATTCTTCAAATAACTATTGGATTGTTATCAATGGGAATGAATATTTATTTTGTGTATTACCTGCGAACCGGTATTTCCGGAATTATTTGGGCAAACATGATCAGCATGATGATTTCGCTGATCATCATTAGCAGCTCACTTGGAAGTAAAATCAAACTCTTCAATTTTACCTGGGATAAAGAACAAATAAAGGACATTTTAAAACTCAGCCTGCCATTTGTACCCGGCGCACTCTCCTATTGGTTTTTGAACAGCGCTAACCGATGGATTCTGCTACATTATGGAACTCTTGTTGATGTTGGGCTATTTTCACTGGCTATCAAATTCACATCCATTTTCGATCCCATCTTAATACAACCCTTTCTGAACGCAAACAACCCGAGAACCCTCAGACAATTTTCGGAAGGAAATTATGTCCAAAATTTCCGTTACCTGTATCCCGGACTGATCATCTTTTTTATACTGATGGGATTCGTGATCCGGCAAATAGCGGAATGGATGATCGACCCGTCTTATTATCAGGCACTGCCTTTGATTCCAGTTTTGGTATCGGGTATTTCCCTGAGCATTCTTGCACAAGTGACAGCACTTTTGCTGATGTTCAGGAAGAAAGTCAAAAAAACATTTACGAGTATTGTTGCAGGTAGTTTTATGAGTGTGCTTTCAAGTTTTCTCCTGGTGCCGCAATATGGTTCAATGGGCGCGGCTATTGGAATTGTCATGGGCAACTTTTTCTGGTGCGGATTCATTTATATTTTCTATACACAGGAGAAGAAGAAAGTCCTTTCCAGCTGATACGAAGTTCTGTACGCTTTTTTATGCCTTTTCCCTTACCTGAAGTAAAAAACAAACTGAATTCAGGTCATTGAAATAAATTTTTCAGCCTTAAATCCTCCCTCATTTCCTGATTAAATACAAGTTTTCAGAATCGAATTCGAAAAATTGACTGAATTGGCTTGAAATAATCCAAACATTTTTTAAACATCTTATTTAATCATTTGTTTAAATTATTTGTTTAAATAATAATCTCAATCTACATTTGTCACCAATTAAGTACAGCCCAATGGCCAGCCCCAAAAAAAAGGAAGTCGATCCGAGCACTGAAGAAAAGATCAAAATCGCTGCCCGTAAATTGTTTACACAAAGAGGATTTGCAGCTGTAAAGACGCGTGATATCGCCGATGAAGCCGGTATCAATCTGGCCCTGCTCAATTACTACTTCCGAAGTAAAGAAAAACTCTTCAACCTGATTATGGAAGAAAGTTTACTTCGTTTTGTGGAAGGTATCGCAGAAAAATTCAATGATGAAACAACAAGTATTGAAGTAAAGATCCAACGACTGGTTTCAAGTTACATAGATCTTTTTTCACAATATCCTGATCTGCCCTTGTTTATATTAAGTGAATTGAGACAACATCCCGACAAGTTACCTGCTAAACTGGATATGATTGCCGGCATTGCACGTTCATCCTTTGTCAAACAAATACGTGAAGCAATGAAAGAAGGCAAATTTCCCGAAATGAATGTCTTTCATTTCATGGCAAACATGATGAGTCTGATTGTATTTCCATTTGTAGCATCACCCATGCTTATGAAAATATCAGGGGTTTCTCAAAAACAATACAATGAAATGATGCAGGAAAGAAAAGAAATGATTCCGCTCTGGATCAATTCAATGCTCAAAACAAAAGCGATAAAAAAATCACGTTAACTCAGGTAAATTTTCAAACATGTTGAAGCATTCAATGGTTAACCAAATTTTCCCTCACCTCCGTACTATTGGTTCGTGGATTGTTCTCGCAATCTTACCACTACAATTATTTTCACAATCCCTGAACCTGGATTCCTGTCAGCACCTGGCAAAAATCAATTATCCACTTTCAAAACAATCGGAATTACTCTCCAAAAGCAGGGAGTATTCTCTTGATAACCTGAACAAAGGATTTTGGCCTCAGCTGAATATAGGAGGACAAGCCACCTATCAATCCGATGTAACAGAAATTCCATTGCGTCTTCCTGGAATTTCCATACCCTCTGTACCAAAAGATCAGTTTAAAATATATGGGGAAGTTAACCAACCCATTACTGATCTGATCACTGTAGGAAAACAGAAGGAAGTTCAACGCGCTCAGTCTTACGTACAAGCCGCCAATCTCGAAGTTGAATTGTACAAACTGAGAGATCGCGTGAATCAGCTCTATTTCGGTATTCTCATGATTGATGCGCAACTCAGGCAAAACGAACTTCTGAAAAATGATATTCAAACCGGTCTCAATAAAATTAATGCCGGTCTTGCCAATGGAACAGAATACAAAAGCAATTCAGATAAACTAAAAGCGGAGCTGTTACGTGCCAATCAAAAGACTATTGAATTGAATGTAGCTCGAAAAGCATATCTTGAAATGCTTTCACAATTTATCCATGTAACACTACAGGAAAATACCATTCTCGAAACTCCGGCACAACAAACCATTGCAGCGAATATCAACCGTCCGGAGTTGAATTATTATTCAAGCCGTGACAAGAGCTTCGATGCGCAGAAAAAATTACTATCCGCACGAAATCTGCCGAAATTCGGTTTGTTTTTTCAGGGAGGATGGGGACAACCGTCTCCTGTAAATCTTCTCTCCAAGGATCTTTCCTCCTATTATATCGCCGGAATCCGTTTGAACTGGTCCGTCAGTGGTTTGTATACACTGCACAAAGAAAAAGCCCTGATTGAACTCGATCGGAAAATGAACGATTCACAAAAGGAAACCTTTCTCTTTAACACAACATCAACAAACTCTCAGATCAATGCGGAAATTAATAAACTGCAACTACTGCTGAATACGGATGATGAAATTGTGCAATTGAGAACATCAATCAAATCGAGAGCACAGGTACAGCTCGAAAACGGAATCATTACCACAAATGATTATCTGAAAGAAATTTCAGCAGAAGATCAGGCAAGACAAAATAAAATTCTTCATGAAATACAACTTCTTCTTGCACTCTATACACAACAATACACAACAGGCAATTAATTCATATTATCCTTCCCACGCTATGAAATCCATTTCATTCCTAACTCTCCTGAGTCTTTTGCTTTTCTCCTGCAACCGGAACCAGATCAATTTTGATGCGTCCGGGTCCTTTGAAACAGAAGAAACAATTATTTCTTCTGAAGTAACCGGAGCATTGCTTCAATTCAACATTGAAGAAGGACAAACTTTAAAAGCCGGAGATGTGATCGGATACATCGACAGTACACAATTGTTTCTGAAAAGAAAACAATTGGAATCACAAATTCGCTCGACCCTCAGTCAGCGTCCTGATATATCTACACAGATCGCTTCCCTGCAAATACAGCTTGCCTCAGCAGAACGCGAACAAAAACGCTTGAGTAATCTTGTAAAAGCAGAAGCGGCTACACAAAAACAACTGGACGATGCGACAGCACAGGTGGATGTAATCAAAAAACAACTTGCTGCACAGCAGTCGGCTCTTTCAATTACATCCGAAAGCATTACCCAGCAAACGAATCCACTGGAAGTTCAAATCGAACAAATCAATGATCAACTCTCCAAATGCAAACTGGTAAACCCGGTGAATGGAACGGTTCTTACAAAATATGCCGAATCAAAAGAAATGACCACGACGGGAAAAGCATTGTATAAGATCGCGGATCTCTCTGAATTGTATCTGAGAGCTTATGTCAGTGGTGCTCAACTTAGTCAAATCAAACTCAATCAAAATGTAAAAGTATTTACTGATGACGGGGCGAAAAATCTCAAAGAGTATGCCGGCACAATCGTTTGGATCAGTGATAAAGCTGAATTCACACCCAAAACAATTCAAACCAAGGAAGAAAGATCCAATATGGTGTATGCTCTGAAAGTAAAAGTAAAAAATGACGGTTTACTTAAGATCGGCATGTATGGCGAGATCAAATTTTGAGGCTCCAAATCCTAAAACAAAACAATGGTTGCTGTTGAGCACATAATCAAAACGTACAATAAAGGTCTCGTGAAGGCGGTAAATGATGTTTCATTTAAAGTCGACAAAGGCGAAATTTTTGGATTGATTGGACCTGATGGTGCCGGGAAAACAAGTTTGTTTCGCATGCTCACTACCTTACTCCTGCCTGACGGAGGAAAAGGAACCGTATCCGGATTTGACATTGTGAAAGATTATAAAAAGATCCGGGAAAGTGTCGGCTATATGCCCGGAAAATTTTCCCTGTACCAGGATCTTACCGTTGAAGAGAACCTCTCCTTTTTTGCGACAATATTCGGCACTACCATTCAGGAGAATTACGATTTGATCAAAGATATATACGTTCAGATAGAACCATTCAAAAAAAGAAAAGCCGGACAGCTTTCGGGAGGAATGAAACAAAAGCTGGCATTGAGTTGTGCTTTGATTCACAAACCTTCCGTGCTTTTTCTGGATGAACCTACCACAGGAGTCGATGCAGTTTCCAGAACAGAATTCTGGGAAATGCTGAAACGGCTGAAACAACAAGGGATTACAATCCTTGTTTCCACGCCATACATGGATGAAGCCTCACTGTGTGATCGCATCGCGCTTATTCAATCGGGGAAAATTCTCTCCATCAATACGCCTCCGAATATTATTGCAGCCTACGGTGAAAAACTCTATGGAATTAAATCTGATCGCATGTACGATCTTTTGAAAGACCTGAGAAAATCCGCGTTGGTTGACAGTTGCAATGCTTTTGGAGAATTCCTGCACATTACCTTCAAATCAAAAGAGGACAAAAGAAAAGAGTTGCTTTATGAATTAAAAAATCTCGGGCACTTGAATCCTGAATTCATCGAAACAGAACCAAAGATCGAGGATTGCTTTATCAAATTGATGAAACAACCTTCTGATTCAGAAATTTTAGCCTCCTGATGTCGCAACCGGTTATTTATACAAATAAACTCACCAAGAAATTCGGAGACTTCATCGCCGCGAATGAACTAAGCTTTGAAGTTCAACCGGGTGAAATCTTTGGTTTCCTCGGGGCGAATGGAGCCGGGAAAACCACCGCAATGCGAATGCTGTGCGGCTTGCTTGTCCCTTCTTCCGGGGAAGCACATGTAGCCGGATTTGATGTATACAAGCAAAGAGAAAAAATAAAACAGAATATCGGATACATGAGTCAAAAATTCTCTTTGTACGAAGATCTCACCGTTTCCGAGAATATAAAATTCTATGCCGGAATTTATGGCTTGAGCAACTCTGAAATAAAAGAAAAGACCGACAAGTTGTTGAAACAACTGGATCTGGAAAGCGAAGCGAACCAACTTGTGAGCAGTTTGCCTCTAGGCTGGAGACAAAAACTTTCCTTTTCCGTTGCCATCATCCATGAGCCCCGGATTGTATTTCTTGATGAACCAACAGGCGGTGTTGATCCGGTAACGCGCCGACAATTCTGGGATCTGATCTACGATGCTTCAAGTCGGGGTATCACCGCATTTGTGACTACACATTATATGGACGAAGCAGAATATTGCAACCGGATTTCAATTATGGTGGATGGTGTTATTGAAGCATTGGACAGTCCGGTGAATTTGAAGAAAAAATTCAACGCGGTTTCAATGGACGATGTCTTCCGCCAATTGGCGAGAAGGGCGACAAGAAGTGAATAGGGATTGAATGAAATTTATTCTCTGAAAAATAATGAAGCAGCTTTTATCATTTGTAAAAAAAGAATTCTATCATGTTTTCCGTGACAGGAAAACATTGCTGATGTTGTTCGGTTTACCAATCGCGCAGATAATTCTTTTTGGTTTTGCTCTTACCAATGAAATAAAAAACGCGAAAATTATTGTTGTGGATTATGCCAAGGATCTGAAAAGCCGCGAAATCATCGACAAGCTGGAAGCAAGTAAATATTTTGATATTGAAAAATCACTGGCAAGTCAGAGAGACATTGAAGAGTCATTCAAAGAAGGAAAAATCAAAATAGCTGTAATTTTCCCTTTGAATTTTTCCGCTGATCTTGCCAGAACAAATAAAGCCAGCATCCAGGTAATAGCCGATGCTTCCGATATCAACACCGCCACAACGCTGACGAATTACATCAGCGCTATCGTAACGGATTACCAATCGCAATTAAACAAAGGAAGTAAAATGCCATATCGCATTCTTCCCGAGATCCGAATGTTATACAACCCTCAACTGAAAGGAGAGCATACTTTTATTCCGGGGATGATGGCTATGATCATGATGTTGATCTGTGTGATGATGACAGCAATAGCTATTGTCAGGGAAAAAGAACTCGGAACCATGGAAATTCTTTTGGTTTCCCCTTTTAAACCAATGATGGTGATTGTTTCCAAATTTGTTCCTTATCTGTTGATATCACTTGTGAACATCACCTCTATCCTTTTACTGAGCACATTCTTTCTCAATCTTCCGGTACAGGGAAGTATCGTGTTGTTGTATGCCATCAGCCTTGTATTTATAATAACTTCATTATGTCTGGGGCTTTTGATTTCCATTAAATCAGAGTCCCAGCAAACAGCCATGTTCATTTCATTGATGGCAACCCTGTTACCGACATTGTTGTTGAGCGGATTTCTTTTTCCCATTGAAAACATGCCGCTTCCCCTTCGAACTATTTCCAATGTGGTTCCTTCAAAATGGTTTTACATCATCGTAAAATCAATCATGATTAAGGGATCCGGTTTTCAGTCTGTTTGGAAAGAAACGCTGATCCTCTCAGGAATGGCAGTTGCACTACTGATGATTAGTATACGCAGTTTTAAAATCCGACTGGCATGAGAACTATTCGATTTCTCCTTCAAAAAGAGTTCCGTCAGATCTTTCGAAACAAAACTTTGTTGCGTGCTATACTGATGGCACCCCTGATGCAGCTGATGGTTTTACCCTGGGCGGCAAATTATGAAGTAAAAAATATTTCTCTTTCAATTGTCGACAACGACCATTCAATCGAATCGCAACGAATGATTTCTAAAATCAGGTCGTCCGGCTATTTCATTTTATCTTCCTACAATTCAAGTTTCAAGGAAGCGTATCAGCTCATCGAACAAGACAAAGCAGACATCGTACTTGAAATCCCATCTCATTTTGAAAGAAACCTGATTCGTGAGGGCGAACAGAAACTCTACATCGCAGCCAATGCGATCAATGGACCCAAAGCTCTGGTAGGAAGTGGTTATCTGAGTGGAATTGTAGCCGCATACAATGCTGAGGTAAGAATGCAATGGATCCAACCGACGAAGTTAAACCCGCTCCCTTCATTTGAAATTGTCTCCTCAAACTGGTACAATCCGCTGATGAATTATAAAATCTTTATGGTTCCGGGAATTCTTGTACTTCTGGTCACTATGGTTGGAAGTATGATGTGCGCGATGAACATTGTGAAGGAAAAGGAAATAGGAACCATCGAACAGATCAATGTTACTCCAATTCGAAAACTTCACTTTATCCTGGGTAAACTCATCCCGTTCTGGGTGCTTGGGATTGTCGTTTTCACTATGGGAATGATCATTGCCCGACTGGTCTATGGGATCAATCCGGTTGGAAATATTTTATTGGTGTATGCATTTTTGTCCATTTACCTTGTGGCTATTCTGGGACTGGGCCTATTGATTTCCACCTATTCCTCTACTCAGCAGCAGGCCATGTCGGTTTCATTTTTCTTCATCATGATTTTTAATCTGTTGAGTGGCCTGTTCACACCGATCGAAAGTATGCCCGGATGGGCTCAGGTGATCGCCAAACTGAACCCGGTAACCTATTTCATAGAAGTGATGAGAATGGTGGTACTCAAGGGAAGTACTTTTCACAACATCACTCATCACATCCTGATCATCCTCTTGTTTGCTCTTGTCTTTAATGGTTGGGCAATCCTCAACTATAGAAAAACGTCCTAAAATTGTCAGCCGGGACCCGGTTACATTACCCTGATCCGGGCACTTTTAACAACCCAATTCTTAGTAAATATCAGAAATCAGGTCATTTGGCCGCAGTGAATTTTCTATTTTTACCTTTATTCACACTTGTCGTCTGAAGCCGGCAAATGATCCAGATAAGCATGCGGAATTATTACATCAGGAAAATTCTTTATTTCATCCCTTCAGTTTTCCTGCTGTTGTTTTGCGCGTTTCTATTGATTCACCTGTGCCCCGGAGATCCGGTTGAAAGAATGCTTCAATCAGGAAATAATGAAGATGAGTCTTCTGCTACTTCTATTGTTCATGAAAAAGAAAAAGCATACTGGACGCATCGTCTTGGATTCGATCAACCCTTGTTTTATTTCAGCTTACACACCAAAGCAGAGCCGGACACGCTCTACAAAATAGCATCCGGGAAGGAACGAAAGTCATTGACTTGTCTCCTGAGAGAAAATGGAAACACCGAAGCCATCATGAACTATTACCGGCTTTGGAAAGAAATGTCTGATGGAAGAGACCAGAGCAATCCTGAATTTACATCTTCCATTCGCTCACTTTTTAACTATGCTTCCTTTGAGGAACAAAAGAACCACCTGCAAAATCTTCAGTTGTCAATTAAAAATGATTCATCAGGATTGGCAGCAATTGCCCAACTTCAAAATAATATTCAGAATATTCAGTCACATACTGCACATTTTCGCAAGTGGATTCCCTGTATTAGTTTCAATGGAAGAAATCAGTTTCATTCCTATTTGTTTGGTGATGATAAAGGTAATAAAGGTGTATTACGTGGAGATTGGGGAATTTCTTATGTAAGCAAACAACCTGTATTGTCGCTTATTGTTGATCGTATTGGCTGGACTTTGTTTTTTACGCTCACCTCGGTGTTATTCAGCTTTTTGATAAGTATACCTGTTGCTCTGAAATCCGCTGCAAAACCGGGAAAGAGATTTGATAAAAACACTTCATTACTGTTTACCATTCTATATTCCCTCCCTGCATTTTGGCTCGCTACTTTACTCATGATGTTTTTTTGTAATCCGGATATTCTCAATTTACTTCCGGCTTCAGGCATAAAACCGATTACCGGATACCCTGCCGACAGCGGCTTTTTCAATAAAGTTCTAATATCATTGCCTTACTTAATTCTTCCTACTTTCTGTTATACATACAGCTCCTTTGCTTTTGTCACAAGAAGCATTCGTGCGAATGCATTGGATGTATTTAAAAAGGATTATATCAAAACTGCAAGAGCAAAAGGACTGGATGAAAAAACCGTATTGTGGCGTCATGTCTTCAGAAATAGTCTGCTTCCGATTATAACCATGCTCTCGAATGTTTTTCCCTTCGCAATCAGTGGCTCTATCATTCTGGAAACAGTATTTACAATTCCGGGAATGGGATTAGCAATGTATCAAAGTGTGGATGCACTGGATTATCCGGTGATCCTCGCAATCTTTACAATCACCGGAATCATCACCATTGCCGGATTTTTAATTACTGATATTCTGTATTCCTTCGCTGACCCACGTATTAATTTGCAGAAATAATATGGAACAGCTGAAATTCAGGAAAAATATTTTTCGTAAGCTGCCACGGTTACCATTGATCGTGCTTTCCATTTTTCTTTTTATCGCCATTGCAGGCCCAATCCTTTCCAATGAAAAACCTGTTTTGTTAATACAGCATGGACATATTAGCTTTCCTGCTTTTTCAAATGATCCTTATATTACTATACATTCTCAGGATGGGAGTTCAATTAGCGTTCGCACAGATAATATCCGATGGGATACGCTCCGTGAAGGTTTTGTCCTTATGCCGCTTATTCCCTATTCAGCCGGAAAATCAGATCTCAACAACAGTAATTTTAAGTCTCCCTTTGAGAAACAATTTATAAGTACTAAAGAAGGGATTAAAGAACTATCATTCAGAAAGCGACACCATCTTGGCACCGGG
Organism: uncultured Flavobacteriales bacterium; assembly: GCA_964391495.1. GTDB lineage: Bacteria > Bacteroidota > Bacteroidia > AKYH767-A > 2013-40CM-41-45 > JADKJP01. Next base: position 32,003 of record CAYMMN010000001.1, read on the forward strand.
AATCTTGGAAATGATCTTCTGGCAGGACTGATTGAAGGAACCCGCATTTCTCTAACCATTGGAATCGGCTCCATGATCATCGCATTGTTGATTGGAACTTTATTAGGTCTTCTCTCCGGATATTACGGGAACTCGTTTTTGAAATTAAAAAGAATTTCCGCAATACTAATACTCTTATTATTACTCCCAGCCTGGTTCTATTTTTTCGAACTTCGCTCCTACTCAATTCAACAGAGTTTTGATAAGTCTGTTCTTTTTGGAATGGCGAATATTCTCTTTTCCTTATCTGGTTTTCTGATTTTCATTCTTGTCCCGGCAAATTTAATTTCAAGGTTTCAATTTCCCGGTTGGCTGAATAATAAGGTGTTTGTGCCTGTTGATGCAGTGATTAACAGAGTTATTGAATTGTTTCTTTCCCTTCCAAGAATCGTCGTTCTTATCACTTTTGCTTTGATCTTCAGGCCATCCGTTTTGTCTGTCATTCTGATCATCGGACTTACTTCATGGACATCCATTGCGCGTATGGTAAGGGCCTTGGTGATGTCACAACGCGAATCCGGATTTATAGATGCAGGAAGATCAATAGGTGTTCCCGGCTGGAGATTATTTTTGTTTCATTTGCTCCCTTCTACTTATTCTCAACTTAAAGTATTCCTGATTTATGGTGTGGCCTCCGCGATACTTGCTGAGACAGGACTTTCATTCTTAGGAATTGGAGTTCCGCAGGGAATCGTCACCTGGGGACAATTGCTTTATGAAGGAAAAGAAAATGTTAATGCCTGGTGGCTGATTCTTTTCCCCGGACTTTGCATTTTCCTGTTGCTAGCTTCATTGAATACGCTGGCAGACAGACTGGAAAAATCAGAAAACTAAAACCACACCGGATCAAAAACAAGGGGCGCAAAGGATAGAAATCCTTGCGCCCCTTCGCTATTCCCTAAACAAAGGTTTTACATTTTTACAGTTCTGAAGACGTGTGTTTCACCGGAGAATCGGATTTCAACAAAATAAATTCCAGGGGTGAAGCTTTCGATATCAATTCTCTTACGGAAGTTTCCTTTTGAATCCTGAACCGATTGATAAACCTGGTCTCCTACAACATTCACGATGCGAATATCTATATTCGTTTCATGCATAGTACTGAGAACAATGTTGAGCTCGTTTAATGCAGGATTTGGATAAACAAGAGGAGTGATTGTTCTTGAAGAACTTCCATAGAAGCTGCGCTGACAGGAAATCGTAGATACGATCACATCATCAAAATTCTGACAACCGTTCACATCTGTTACCAACACCGAGTATGCACCGGCAGCACCTACAACAATCTGTTGTGTTGTACTTTGATCTGACCAGAAATAATCCATAAAGCCTGCACCGGCATCAAGCGTGATCATATCACCGATACAAATTGTTGTATCAGGACCAAGATCAACAACCGGAGAAGGAAAATCATATCCGATCGTAACCGTGAGGAAGGCAGGACAATTATTGTAATCAGAAACCTGTACTGTATAATTGCCCGGAGCCAGATTTGAAACCGCCGCGGTTGTTGCACCACCCGGCAACCAGAGGTAAGAATATGGTGCCATTCCACCACTACCAACAACTTCAGCACTTCCATCTTCTCCATTTTGACAATGCGCATTGGTTGATGAAACCAAAGATGCAGTAATTCCCGAACTATTACCCACAAGATCCGAAACAAGGACAGAACAATTTGTCTGATTGTCAGTAATGAGTACAGAATAATATCCGGAAGTTAGTCCTGTTGCATTTGCACCTGTACTTACTGCAGGTGTCCAGTCATAAGTGAAATCACCGCTGCCACCATTTGTGGTAACAGAAGCCGTTCCATCAGCAGCATTACATGTTGCTGGGGTAGTGAGAATTGAAGCTGTGAAGCCTGAACCTCCGGCAATAGTAACAGTATCTCTGAGTGTGCAATTATTATTATCGCGAATCAGAACACTATAAGTTCCGGCAGAGAGGTTGCCTACAGAATCTGATGCTGCAGGAGGAACAGTATTCCACAGATAAGTATACGAACCTGTTCCGCCACTCACAT
>CAYMMN010000002.1:0-31612 GCA_964391495.1 uncultured Flavobacteriales bacterium
GTGTTAGGTGTTAGGTGTTAGGTGTTAGGTGTTAGTTGTTAGAGCTTAGAGCTTAGTGGTTAGTGCTTAGTGCTTAGTTGTTAGTTGTTAGTTGTTAGTTGTTAGTTGTTAGTTGGTTAGTGCCTCGTAGCTTCTTGAAAACGTTATTTAACTTGAACTTTGATCCTCAAACCTCGAACTTTGAACATCGAACTTCGAACCTTAATTGAGGTTTCGCAATAAATCCAAATTCTTTCTATCCATATCGTCATCTTTATCCGTTTCGAGAACTTTGGGAAGTTTTGCAAAATGTTTCAAGGAGAGTTTGAATGCTTCAATTCCAATTTTACCTTTTCCAATGTGTTCGTGCCGATCAGCTCTGCAGCCCAATTCTCCTTTGGAATCATTCAGATGAATGGCATGCAGATGACTCAGACCTATGTGCTTTTCAAATTCTGAAATGGTTTCTTCGAATGCGGTCTGTGTGCGAAGATCATAACCTGCTGCAAAAGCATGACAGGTATCAAAACAAATTCCGATCCGTGAGGATGAAACTCCATGCAACATTTTCCCTAGCTGATCAAAAGTGTGGCCTAAACTTGAGCCCTGACCTGCTGTATTCTCCAGTAGAATTTTCACATGCGAATGCGCAGTACTTTTCAAAACATGTTTTAATCCATGTACTATATTTTCTATCGCGATTTCAGGAGACTGACTTTTAGCGGCACCGGGATGAAGTACACAAAAGGAAAGTCTAAGGTCATGGCATCTGCGAACTTCTCCGGTCAAAGCATCTACGGACTTTCTCCTTAATTCAACATCTTCACTAGCGAGATTCAACAAATAGGAGCAATGCGAAAAAACTACTTTAACATTACTGGATTTCCAGGCAGTTTCAAAAAGTGAGACCTGTTCCTCATCAATGGATTTGTTAATCCATTGTCGTTGATTTTGTGTAAAAATCTGGAAGGTGTCAATGCCTAATGCGTTCGCTTCTGAAAACGCATTCTGAAGTCCGCCACTAATGGAACAATGAACACCAAGAAGTTTGGGTGTCATAGCTATTGGTTGAAATATGGTCTTCTAAAGGTAACATTTCCCTTTCTTAGCAATATTCTGAATCAAATTCTGATGAAAAAATACTGTTCAATTCTAAAGTAGATGCTTGTTTTTTGAACAACCTGATGATGTAATTACAGAGTACAGACATTCAAATAGAATAATATTTCTGTTTCAGCCTGAGAATCAAACGTATGAAGGAAACACCCTCGAAAGCCTGAAAACCCGATGAAATTGAAATATTTTTACACAAACTATTGCAGATTCCCGAATAATCCTATTTTTGCACCCGCTTTAAACAAGTAGGATTCCGTAGCTCAGCTGGTAGAGCAATACACTTTTAATGTATGGGTCCTGGGTTCGAGTCCCAGCGGGATCACTGAAAACAAAAAAGGAACTGTAAAGTTCCTTTTTTTTTCTTTTTCATTGTCTTCGTAGCTCAGTTGGTAGAGCAGCTGACTCTTAATCAGCGGGCCACAGGTTCGAGTCCTGTCGAGGACACCAATCCTTAACAGAATCAATGATTTCGGAACCACTGTGTAGTATTATTCAACAAAGATTCATAAATATTTTTAACAAGGTCGGGCTCAACTCAAATCAGAACTAAAGCTATTCGACTTCGTATATGATTTCAATACACTAATCCGATACATGTTAAGATTCCTGATCCTGGTGTTACTGTTTTTACTTCCGTGCGGGATCATTCGGAGCATTGGTGACAATACATATAGTTCAAGAAGCGCATTGGCCGCAAGTTATCCTGTGCCTCCTCAAACAGATCACAGTCTTTTTTATGTCCAAAGAAGCAAGAACACCAATTCAATTGTATACGAAACCAATTACCTGCCTTCCGGTAAAATCAACATGGATGAGCCGGTTAAAATCTATTGGTTGCAGTATGCAACTGACAGTTCACGCTCAGATCTGAATTATGTGCAACGCCGCTATGCATACGGAATTCAGGCTACTCCGGTGAAAGGTCATCCGGGACAATTTGTACTGAACTTTGTGTCCTATGAGAAAAAGAAATTTTACCTGATCGGTGATGCAGACGGAAAAAAATACAAAGCATTTGTTTCCATCAACGGGAAGATGGCAGAATTAAAGAGGATCTTTATTTATCTGGATGGTGGTACTTTCTGGTTCCCAAATATTGTAGATATCGAAATTACCGGAAAAGATCCATTAACACAGCAACCGATGATTGAGCATTTTAAACCCTGATCTTTTCAGGTTTGATGCCCGACTTCAAATCATCGGATGACGCTTGAATTCCGCTGTTCTGTCAAATAGAAAACGATAGGTAACCAGAGTCCTGCTTTTGTATGTTCCCAGGTTTTCTGCAATACTGATCATCTTTGGATTAAAATCACCAATCCATTGCATCTCAAAATCATCGTACAACTTTTCTTTCTGTATGAGTGTGGCGCCTTCAACAATCATAAAGCTGTCAATTCCTTTGCCCTGAAATTCAGGAACAATTCCAAAAACAAGTCCGATGAATTTTCTGGTTTTTCTTCGTTTCAAAAGAAGAATGAACTGAAGCTTTTGTAGCCAGCCAAATTTCCCTTTGAAACGGGCAAAAATCTGATTGATATCCGGAAGATTGACCCACATTGCGATGGGATCATTTTTGTAATACACATACCAGATCACTTTTTCGTCTATGACCGGTTTCATGGATTTGAAAAATTTCTGAACCTGCTTTTTTTCAAGATCTTTCCCGGCCCCATGTTTGTTGCCCCAGGCTTTATTGTATACAGTCCTGAAATCTTCGGCATACTTTTCAAGATCTTTCTTCCTCAGATGTCTTGCCTGGTAATCCGGGTTGCTTTTTACGTTCAGATGTCTTTCGTAGAATTTAGGCAACAACTTGCTCATTACTTTGAGTGAATAACACCACTGTTCAAAGTATGTCTTGAACCCATAGGACTCAAACAGATCTTTGTAATAAGGTCTGTTGTAGTTCATTTTATATGGAGTAGGAGTGAATCCCTCGGTAATCAAACCCCACCAGCTATCGCGTTCACCAAAATTAATCGGACCATCCATGGCTTCCATTCCTCTTTCTTCCAGCCATTTTTTTCCCGTGTCAAAAAGCAAATGCGCGGCATTCTGGTCGTTGATACATTCAAAGAAACCAATGCCTCCGGTATGAGGATGTTCTCTTTTGGCCAATTTATCATTGATAAATGCGGCGATCCTTCCAATACATTCCCCCTGATCGTTTCTCAATACGAAACGCGTGCATTGACCATGGCGGAAAAACTTGTTTTGTTTAGGGTCAAAAACGGCTTTGACATCCTTCTCCAATGGCATGATCCAATTCGGATCATCCGCATAAATTTTACGACTGATGTTGAGGAAATCCTTTTCGTCCTGAGCGGAGCTTACTTCAGTGATCTTCATAGAATGTTGGCTGAACAAAATTAATTTTTTTTGGGCAGCATTGGCTTATTAAGTTTTAACATATCCATTTAGGTTTTTTCATTCCATAGTTCAATAAACAGTGAAAATCCTGTTGGAATGGGGGTAAAAAAAAGCCGCCCTGAAAGTTCAGGGCGGCTAATGTTTGGTTTTGGTTAAACGAACTATTTTCCGTTGATGCTGATTTTCTTCTGAAGCTCAAGAACACTTGCTTTAAACTTCTTATCAGTTTCAATGAGGTTATTGACTGTACGGCAGGCGTGAAGCACTGTAGCGTGGTCTTTTCCGCCGCAATGAGCACCAATACTGCTCAAAGATGACTTGGTCATATTCTTGGCGAAATACATGGCAATCTGGCGAGCCTGAACAACCTGACGTTTGCGGGTTTTTGACTTCAGCATTTCAATCGGGAGGTCAAAATAGTCACAAACAACTTTTTGGATATAATCGATGGAAACTTCGTGAGTAGTATTTTTCACGAATTTGTCGATCATCTGTTTGGCAAGCTCCAGAGTAACCGCTTTTTTGTTGAGGGAAGCTTGTGCGAGAATTGAAATCAATGCGCCTTCCAGCTCCCGAACATTGGAAGTGATGGAGTAGGCGATGTATTCCACGATGTCCTTCGGAAGTTCAATTCCATCGAGGTACATCTTCTTGTTCAGGATAGCAATACGTGTTTCAAGGTCGGGCATTTGAAGATCCGCAGCCAGTCCCCACTTAAAGCGACTGAGCAGACGCTGCTCCATACCTTGCAGATCCACAGGGGCTTTATCCGATGTCAGGATAAGTTGTTTGCCGGTCTGATGAAGGTGATTGAACACATGGAAAAACACATCCTGAGTCTTTTCTTTCCCGGCAAAAAACTGAATATCATCCAGGATCAGTACATCAATCATTTGATAAAAATGTACGAAATCGTTTTGCTCGTTATTTTTTACTGCATCAATAAACTGATGGGTAAATTTTTCAGAAGAAACGTAAAGAACTGTTTTTCCGGGATGTTGATTTTTGATTTCAATACCGATCGCGTGAGCGAGGTGGGTTTTTCCCATTCCAACACCACCATAAATCAGTAATGGATTAAAAGAAGTGCCACCGGGCTTGTTAGAAACTGCATATCCGGCAGAACGGGCAAGTCGGTTGCAATCACCTTCGATGAAATTTTCAAAGGTGTAGTTTGGATTCAGTTGAGATTCAACGTTTACCTTTTTCAGACCAGGAATGATGAATGGATTCCGGATCGTACTGTTGCTGTTTGCATTCAGCGGTACAGTTACAGGACTGTTTTTCAGATCACCATGAGTCCGGGTAGGGATTTTCACGGTGTAAGGTTTTGCATCCGCATTCGCGTGTTCCATCACGATGCTGTACTCGAGACGGCCTTCCGTACCGAGTTGCTGACGGATAGTTTTGCGAAGCAGGGTGATGTAGTGTTCTTCGAGCCATTCGTAGAAAAACTGGCTGGGCACTTCGATGGTCAGAATTTTGCCTTCCAGCTTTACGGGTTTGATAGGTTCGAACCAGGTCTTAAAACTTTGAGCACTTACGTTGTCCTTAATGATCTGCAGACATTTTTTCCAAACACTCTCGCAAGTTTTCTCCATAGTTGTCTCCAAGAAAATTTTTTTTAATGGTTGTGTTTCGTTTTCCAATTTGTGTTCCCTTTCCCTCGAAAGAGGAATTTCTTAGTGATATTGAGTACTGAAATTCGCTAACAAAGATTCTTCAAAAAAAAATAAAAAAAAAATTAAACGGCTATTGTTTTTCTAGAAATTTTTACACTTGAGCCGAATGATTCTTTTTTACCGGAATGTACATTGTAGTAGAAGTCGACACGACCTAAACGAATACCTGCCCAGCCTACCTGCGCAACGAGTACTTGTTTTCCGTCTGTGTTTTTATAAGATACAGGTTCATCCAGGAATGTATGAGTGTGGCCACCCAATATGAGATCAATGTTTGAAGTTTGTTGAGCAAGAATTTCATCTGAAATTTTTTTCTCGTTGTATTTGTATCCCAGGTGAGACAAACAGATGACCAGTTGGCAATTTTTTTCGTGCTTTAACAACTGTGCTGTCGCGTTTGCTTTTGTCACCGGATCGGTGTAGCGTGTGTTTCCGTAAAGTTTTGCGTCCACCAGTCCCTGGAGTTCGATACCAAGTCCGAAGACGCCAATGTTGAGGCCTCCTTTCTGAAATATTTTGTAAGGTATGATTTTTCCGTTCAATGCGGTATCAGAAAAATCATAATTTGCGTTTACGAATGGAAAATTTGCATGGGGCATTTGTTTTATCAATCCGTCAATTCCATTATCAAAATCATGGTTACCGATTGTGGCAGCGTCATAGCCCATATCACTCATCAGACTAAGTTCCAGTTCTCCACCATACAAATTGAAGTAGGGTGTACCCTGAAAAATATCACCTGAATCCAAAAGCAGGACATTTTTTTCTTCCGCTCGAATTTTCCGGATCAGAGCCGACCGTCTTGCAACACCAGCCATTCCCGGGTATTTCGGATCATTGTCAGGAAAAGGATCAATTCGGCTATGCACATCGTTGGTATGAAGGATCGTCAGTTTCACAAGTTCATGACGTGCCCAGAGCTCCGACGGAAAACCGGTCAAACCGATCAGTGCCGCGCTTCCTGCAAGATTACGTATGAAGTCTCTTCTACTTGACATAGCTGATTCTGCCATCGGGCTCAACAGAAATTTTTTGTTCTGTTTTTCCCTGGATGTATAAATACTGAATAATCGCGTCTCTAACTTTCAATCCGGTAGATTCCCGTTGGATGGCTTCTGAAAACATTGAGAATTGATCGCCACCATTCGCAAGATAATCTGAAGTGACTACTTTGTATGTTTTGCTGGAATCAAATGGAGCTCCCTGGATTGTAATGTTTATTGCGTGCTTATCCTGAATCTGAAAACGGGTGCCGGAAACAGGCGCGCCGTCTTTGGAAGCGATGAAGTTAAAAATTTTTTTGACACTTTCACCATTCAATGTTAAAACGACTAATTCATTTTCAAATGGCATCAGTTCGAAGATATCACCTTTTGTAATATTTCCTTTTGGCAATCCTTTTCTTAAACCTCCATTGTTCAGCACCAGGAAATCAGGAGCTTTACCATCTGTCGGTTGATACCGCTGTGTGCATTGCAACATGCAGGCATCTGAAACCATATTTCCCAGTCTGCTTTCAGGAGTAGCTTTCTCGAGAGAATGTACACTTTCGGCAAGTACTATACTCATGTCGCCCGACATTTTCTCCCTGTAAGGCCGGATTCTTTTATCAAGAACAGAATCAATGTCAGCATTTCCATCCTTTGAAAATGCATATTCCTTTGTTTCTGTTTTTTGTAAACTGACTTTTGTAGAACAACCGGTTAACAGGGTAGTGGTCAGCGCGAAAAGCAATAAATTCCGATAGACCAAAATCATTTTTGTAAATTACTCAACAATGATAAAGAATTTTAATTCCATTTTTATCTTCACAGAAAAATTTATTTGCTATGTATACGAGCGAAGTACAGGTGCGAGTGCGTTATGCAGAAACGGATCAAATGGGTTATGTATATTATGGAAACTATGCAGCTTATTTTGAAGTGGCCCGTGTAGAAGCTTTACGCAGCCTTGGTTTTAGCTATAAGAAACTGGAAGAAGATGGTGTGATGTTGCCTGTCTTGGATTTTTCCGTGAAATATTTCAAACCTGCTTTTTACGATGATGTTTTAACTATCCGAACAACAATTCGTGAAATGCCACAGGCGCGTATTCATTTTGAATATGATACATACAACGAAAAAGAAGTCTTGCTAAACTCAGCCAGCACAACTCTTGTCTTCATCAACCGAAAAACAAATCGACCTTGTCCGGCTCCCGAAGATTTCAGAAAATCAATCGGTAAGTATTTTAGTATATAATATATATATACCTGCAGAAAGTCAAACCAGAGAATGATTTTTGTCAGATCTGAAAAAAGATTTAACCAAAATTATTATAAGACACTCATCAGGTACTTATAAAGTTCCACCATGGATGAAATGTCTTTTTTATTTACCTTTTCATCCGGACTATGTACATTTTCTTCAGCGGCACCAATGAAACACCAGTCGATAGGGTAGGGTTGTTTTTGTAATTCAGTGCCATCACTTCCTCCTGAACCTTCTACTTCCAGTTGAAACGGGATTCCACTTTGCTCCGCATGATGAATGATCTGATTTAAATATTTTCTTCTGGGTAATCCGGTATCGCGCATTGAGATAACAACACCTTTTCCGGCATGAACTCCTTCAGTTATCCAGGTGATATCACTGATCAATGCTTTTCGAATTCCGTATTTTTCAAAAAGAAATTTGGAAATATAAGGGACACTGCCCCCTCCATGTTCTTCCCAGCATGAAAATACAACAGCCCCGTTTTCAAGAGTTTCACAAACTTTTAATGCATTCCAGACTCCCAGGCGATTATCCATGTAGCAACATTGAACGCTGCTGTCGTCTTCTCTCCAATCGGGAAAATACGATAGATTCGTTCCTCTGTCAATTTCTCGGTCTCCTTTATACAATAAATGATTTTCGTCATCAATAACTACTTCGCAATGAACAGGGCCCCGACTGTCTTGACCGACAAGCTTTGTTCCACTCTTGAGATGTGGCCCGCCGATTTTTACCAATTGATTTGAATATCTGACGGTGAAACCTATATTATCTATATGCGCGTAGATGGAAGTTCTTGGTTTACCAAATATGAGTATGATGCAATCCTGAAAATCTTCTCCGCTATAAATTTCAGGTTGAACTTTCCACTTGTTATTGTTTTTACGGATGTATTCCAATAAAAATTCATTCATTCGCCCTTCATCACCTGATGGGGCAGCAATTGCGCAAAGTTGTTTCAATAATTCCATGAATTTGATCTGGAGGTTTGGTTGTAATGTCTGAATAAATTGAAAGAAAGTATTTATTTTCTCAGAATCACTAAAGTGTCATCAGAAATAGTATATTGAGAAATTACATTTCCGTTGATCAATGGAGCGGGTTTTCCTTTACCCAACCATTTATTTCCTGTAAAAATACGTGCTTCGTCCCAGATTCCTGCGTCGATAAATTTTTGCAAGAGCAATTGTCCGCCTTCAACAATGACCGACTGAATATTTCGTTCAAATAGAATTTTCAAAATCTGAGGAATTACTGATTCTTTAAAATTAACCTGAATCCATTCGTTAAAACCTGATTCACGGCTTTCTTTCTCATTGATAATTAACGTTCGGATTTTCCCGTTCATCAAATGTAAATGTACAGGCAATTTTAGTGAACGATCAATCACAATGCGGACAGGATCTTTACCGGTCCATTCCCGAACATTCAGCTCAGGGTTATCAATCAAAGCTGTTTTAGTACCTACCATTATTCCCATCTCTTCACTTCTCCATTTGTGTACCAGCTTTTTACTGTAGGAATTGGTTATCCACCTGTTTTCAGCATTAGGTTCTAAAGGAGAAATATATCCGTCTAAACTTTTAGCAAATTTTAAAATAATGTAAGGCCTTTTGTCTGTATGAAAAGTAATGAAACGTCGGTTTAATTCCATTGCTTGTTTGGAACAAACACCGTTTATTACATCAATTCCGGAATTTGATAATTTACGAATGCCTTCGCCATTTACCAATGAAAATGGATCCTGCATGCCTACAACTATTTTCCTGAATTTTTTCTGAATAATCAGATCGCAACAGTGAGGATTTTTTCCATGATGAGAGCAGGGTTCGAGGTTGACATACAAGGTTGCTTTTTCAAAAACCGATTCGGGATGAGTTTTCAAAGCATCATTAATTGCGTTCACCTCAGCATGCGCATGACCAAATTCCTGATGAAATCCTTCTCCAATAATCTTCCCATCCAGAACGATCACAGCTCCAACCATTGGATTTGGCGCCACTTTGCCCAGTCCGGATTCAGCCAGTTCAAGGCAGCGAAACATGAATTTTTCATCCATTGTCATCCTGCGAAAGTAATTAATTGGAAACAAATGTGACTACATTGATTGTGAATTGAAGCGGATGAGTATTTTTGAGCTGTCTATGAAGCTGAAAGAACTTATTGCAAAATTCCGGGTTGATCTCGGCGAACTATATTCCAAAGAGGAACTTGAAGAAGTCATCTTTCTCACATTTGAATCTGAATTAAAATTTAAACGAACGGACCTTGTTTTACAGGCTGACCGAAAGCTTCATATGTCGGAGCTGATGCGTCTGAATGAATTGCTCGGATACTTGCAGCGAGGGATGCCTGTTCAATATATATTGGGACATGCATGGTTTGACGGGTGGAAATTTAAGGTGAATGAACATGTGCTTATTCCAAGACAGGAAACAGAAGAACTGATTCGCTGGATTGAATCCACATCGAAAAAAGAAGATGGCGCTTTACCTTTACAATTCCTTGAAGTAGGAACCGGAAGTGGTTGTATCGCCATCAGTTTACGGAAACGTATTCCCAATAGCCGAAGTGTCGCAATGGATATTTCTCCGGAAGCACTGGAAGTTGCATCAGCAAATGCAAAAAATCTGGCTGTAGATATATCTTTTTTACAAGGTGATATTTTGCGCTGGCAACAATGGCTGGGAGAAAATCCTGCACTGGCGGAACAAAAATTTGACCTGGTTGTAAGCAATCCACCTTATGTTTTGCAGCGTGAAAAATCTTTGATGCATATACGGGTGACGGAATTTGAGCCTCATCTGGCATTATTTGTAACTGATCAGGATCCACTGATCTTTTATAAAAAAATCTCAGAGTTTGCGGAGAAAATGTTGAAGCCTGGCGCGTATCTTTATTTTGAAATCAATGAAGCCTTTGGCACTGAAGTAATGGAGTGCATGAAGAAGTATGGTTTTGAAAATGTAGAATGTAAAAAAGATCTGCAGGGAAAAGACAGGATGGTGAGAGGACGTAAGTCATAAGTTATTGAGAGTTCTTACGTTTTGAATATATTAAGAATGACAGAACAACAGGCAAAACACCGAATCGAAGAATTGACTCATTTGATTGATGAGCACAATTATAAATATTATGTGGAGTCAAAGCCCGTCATTTCAGATTTTGAATTTGACGATTTACTCACTGAGCTGATAAAACTTGAAAAGGAGTATCCTCAGTTTGCATCTCCGGATTCGCCAACCCAAAGGGTAGGTGGAACTGTTACAAAAGAGTTCAAAGCGGTCAAACACAAATATCCGATGCTCTCCCTCGGAAATACCTATTCCGAGGAAGAGCTCCGCGATTTTGATGAACGTGTCAGAAAAGTAACAGGTGACGATGTTGAATATGTATGCGAATTGAAATTTGACGGAGTTGCAATCGGTCTTACGTATCGTGAAGGAAGATTGGTTCAGGCCGTTACACGTGGTGATGGTGTTCAGGGTGATGATATTACTGCCAATGTAAAAACAATAAAAAGTATTCCGCTTCGACTGAAAAAGGGAGATTATCCGGTTGAATTTGAGATTCGTGGTGAAATCTTTATGCCACGCTCTTCATTTGACCGTATCAATTCAGAAATGGAAAGTCAGTTGCGTGAAGATGGATATGATGATGTGGAAATTTCTGAACGATTATTGAAGAATCCAAGAAACGCAGCATCAGGAACAATCAAAATGCAGGATTCTGCGGTTGTGGCTAAACGTAAGCTGGATTGCTATTTGTATTTTGTACTTGGGGATTCCATCAATTTCAAAACTCATTTCGAATCCTTGCAAAAAGCAGGAGAATGGGGTTTTAAAATCAGTGAGCATTCAAAGATTTGTAAAAATCTGGATGAAATTTTTGACTTCCTCAACAAATGGAATGTCAAAAGACATGAATTACCCTATGACACCGATGGTGTTGTGATCAAAGTGAATTCTCTCGCCCAGCAGCGTGATCTTGGTTTTACGGCAAAGTCACCACGATGGGCGATTGCATATAAATTTAAGGCAGAAAGTGTTTCCACGGAATTAATCTCCATCAGTTACCAGATTGGTCGTACAGGTGCTATTACACCTGTTGCAAATTTAAAACCGGTGCAACTTGCAGGTACAACTGTAAAACGAGCAACATTACACAATGCCGACCAGATTCAAAAACTGGACCTACGAATCGGAGATCATGTGTTTGTGGAAAAAGGAGGGGAGATCATTCCAAAAATTACCGCTGTTGATTTAAGTAAAAGAGCTGATACTAGCCACCCGGTACACTATATTAGTAAATGCCCGGAATGCGATACTGCTCTGATCCGCAGAGAAGGTGAAGCTTTGCACTATTGTCCGAATTCAAATGGCTGTCCTCCTCAAATCAAAGGAAGGATAGAACATTTTATCAGTCGAAGAGCCATGAATATCGACAGTCTTGGCGAAGGAAAAGTGGAAATGCTTTTTGAGAACAAATTGATTCATACTCCTTCTGATTTGTACAAGCTTGATTACGATTCCCTGATCGGACTGGAGAAAATCATTGAACCGGAAGAAGGAGGGAAGGCTAAGAAAATCAGTCTTCAGGAAAAATCTGTTAAGAAGATTTTGAACGGAATTGAAGAATCGAAAACCGTTCCATTTGAACGCGTATTGTACGCCATTGGAATTCGTTTTGTAGGGGAAACAGTGGCAAAAAAACTTGCGCTGCATTTTAAATCAATTGAAGCATTAGAAGCTGCAGGACTGGAGGAGCTATTGCAAGTTGAAGAAATTGGAGAAAAAATTGCCGAAAGTGTTCTGGAATTTTTTAAAGAAAAGGCAAACCGACAACTGATTCATGATCTGAAAAAAGCTGGTCTGCAGCTGGAATTGTCCGCTTCTTCCATTCCCAAGAAGCTCAGTGCCAAACTGGAAGGACAAACTTTTGTAGTTTCAGGTGTTTTCTCTAATTTCAGCCGTGACGAAATCAAGCTGCTGATCGAACAGCACGGCGGGAAAAACCAAAGCGGAGTTTCCGCGAAAACCAATTTCCTTCTTGCCGGTGATGAAGCCGGTCCAAGTAAATTGGAGAAAGCAAAAAAACTAAATGTTCGGATAATCGGAGAAAAGGAATTCTCTGAAATGATTAATTGATAATTGAAGCTCACCAAAAAAATACGCGCAAAACTTGGGCAACTCAAGTTTCAGAATGATCTTCAGAAGATCAAGATGAAACGTGAGGTTGTCAGCTTTGATGAAGCAATAAAAATCGGTTTGTTGTATGATGCCACGGATGAACGGGATTATGAGGTGGTAAAAGCATATGTAAAACAAATCAGATCAACTTATAAAAAGGAAATTCTGGCGCTGGGTTATGTTGATAAGAAGGTTCTACCACCCGGACAGTTTGCACAATATGGTTTGGATTTTTTCACCAAGAAAGACCTTGATTTCAGACTGATTCCGAAAGATCCGATTGTTCAGAATTTTATCAATGAGAAATTTGATATTCTCGTCAATTTCAATTCAGGTAAATGTTTTCCTTTGCATTACATATCGGCAATGTCACATGCCCGTTTTCGCATTGGTCGTTTCGATCGCCGTTATATGAATTGTTACGATATGATGGTTCAGATTACAGATGATCCGCCGATTAAAAATGTGATAGAAGAAATTCAGGTTTTTTTACGTCAACTTAGAAGTCAGAATTCATGAACTTAAATAAACTCAAAGGCACCGGTGTCGCACTGGTCACTCCCTTTCATAAAGACGGAAGTATCGATTTCAAAGGTTTTCGAAAACTTATTGATCGTTGTATTGATGGAAAGGTAGAGTATCTGGTTCCATTGGGAACAACAGGAGAGTCAGCTACTTTATCCAATGATGAAAAGCGTGCTGTTTTGGATTTTGTCATTGAAATCACGGATAAGCGTGTACCGGTAGTGCTTGGTTTAGGAGGGAACAATACTCAGGAAATTCTTCACACACTGGAAGAATGGGATTTCGCGGGAGTGGATGCCATATTATCGGTTTCACCGTATTACAATCGTCCTTCCCAGAGAGGAATCTATCAGCATTATAAAATGATTGCCAATTCCAGTCCTGTTCCGGTAATTCTTTACAATGTCCCTTCCAGAACCGGTTCCAATCTTGACGCCGATACAATACTTTCGCTTGCTCACGATGTAAAAAATATTGTAGGAATTAAAGAGGCTTCCGGAAATATTGAGAAGTCCATGAAAATCATTCAGAATCGTCCCAAGGATTTTTTGCTGATCAGTGGAGATGATACGATCACGTTGCCGCTGCTTGCCTGTGGTGGTGATGGAGTGATTTCCGTAATCGCGAATGCCATGCCAAAGGATTTTTCCGAAATGGTCAGAAGCGGACTCGATGGAAATTTTGATCGTGCCCGGAAATTGCATTATAAACTTCTGGAAATCACGCATGCTATTTTTGTGGATGGAAATCCATCCGGTATAAAAGGTCTGCTCAGTGTGCTGAATGTATGTTCAGAACATGTGCGACTTCCATTGATGAGTGTAGGGAAATCCACCATGAACAAATTCGAAACACTTCTCAAAGCCTGAATTTCATTGCTAAACCGGCTCTCTAAAATGCATTGTTTGTTGTTTTAGCAAATGAATTTTGCCTGTCAGGGGATGAATCCTTTACCTTTACCAACTTTATAAAATAATGCATACATGAAACTATTCATGTATCAAATTGTTGTATCCGCAAAGATCTATATCATCATAAGAAATGAAAATTACCGGCCGGATTTTGATATTCCTGTGTGTGTTCTGTTTTATAGGCAAACTTTCCGCCCAAACAGGAACCATCAGGGGTACTGTTGTCAATAAGCTAAATAACGAAGCGGTCCCTTTTGCGCCAATCGCAATAACCGGAACTACTCTTGGAACAACAAGTTCTGAAAATGGTACGTTTGAACTGAAGGGTCTGCAGCCGGGAGTGTATAATCTTGAAGTCGCTGTGATCGGTTTTAAAAGATTCACTTTGTTTGATGTTGAAGTAAAGCCTACACGAATTACCCAGATTAAAATCGAGCTCGAAGAAGAACTTCGGAACCTGAATGAAGTGGTTGTCAAACCATCTGCTTTCGTTAAGATCGAAGAAACACCGGTCTCCATTCATAATATCGGTGAAGTAGAAATTAAAAGAAATCCCGGCGCGAACAGGGATATCTCCAAAGCATTGCAGTCTTTACCAGGAGTAGCCGCTACTGCCAGTTTTCGAAACGATTTGATTATCCGTGGCGGCTCTTCCAATGAAAACAGATTTTATCTGGATGGAGTGGAAGTTCCGAACATCAACCATTTTTCAACACAAGGTGCAACAGGCGGACCGGTTGGAATGATCAATGTTGATTTTATTCGGGAAGTAGATTTCTATTCCGGTGCTTTTCCAGCATCAAGGGGAAACGCGATGAGCGCGGTGCTGGATTTCAAAATGAAAGATGGAAAAGATGATAAAATGGGTTATGGTTTTACCGTGGGTGCTTCGGATCTTGCCGCTACTGTGGAGGGACCACTTTCAAAAAAGACCACATTCATCGCATCATGGAGAAGGAGTTATCTGCAGTTTCTTTTCAAAGCAATCGGATTGCCTTTTCTTCCCAAGTATGATGACTTCCTTGTAAAATCAAAAATTAAACTGGATGCACGAAATGAAATTACCATTCTTGGTTTGGGGGCCATTGATGATGTAACACTGAATCTTGACGAGAATGAAACGGATTTTCAGAAATATATTCTTGGAAATATTCCGGTGAATTCTCAATGGAATTACACGGGTGGAATCATCTACAAGCACTACCAGGCAAATGGATATTACACTGTTGTTTTGAGCAGAAATGCATTGAACAACCAGGCAATAAAATACGCAGGGAACGACGATTCTTCCCCGAATAATCTGATTCTTGATTACAACTCTTCAGAAGAAGAAAATAAATTCCGCGTTGAACATACCAGTCGGTTCAAAGGCAATAAAATTACTTTTGGAATAAGCGCGGAAGATGCCAGGTATACCAATACAACCTTTAACAAAGTTCCATTTGTCGGTACCATTAATTACAATTCTACACTCAGTCTTTTAAAGTACGGAGCATTCGCGCAATTGAGCCGGGAGATCTTCGGAGATAAATTATCGGTTTCTCTGGGCTTAAGAATCGATGGAACGAATTATAATTCCGAAATGTCGAACCCGTTCCATCAGTTTTCTCCACGTTTCTCTGCGTCGTATGCATTGAGCGAAAGATTCAGGTTGAATGGGAATGCCGGAATGTATTACCAACTGCCTGCGTATACTATTCTTGGATATCGTGACAGTGCATCCGCTCTCGTGAATAAAGAAGTAACCTATATCCGCTGCGATCACTATGTCGGAGGTATCGAATAAACTACGCCGTCCTTGTTGCGCGTAACCGTTGAAGGCTTTCTGAAAAATTATTCTTCCTATCCTTTTGATCTCAGGGATTCACTGAGTATCGCCAATCAGGGAAGTGATTTTGGAGTTGTAGGAACGGTTCCTGTAACTTCTACAAACAAAGGACGGGCATATGGTGCTGAAGTACTGATTCAACAAAAGCTGAACAAAAGTCTTTATGGAATTCTGGCTTATAGTTTTGTTCGTAGTGAATTCCAGGACCTGAACGGAAAATATATACCGGCAAGCTGGGATTACCAGCATATTCTCAGTCTGACTGCCGGTAAATACCTGAAAAAAAACTGGGAGATCGGAGCACGTTTCAGATTTAACAGCGGAAGTCCGTATACACCTTATCAACTTGCCGCTTCAATGCAAAAAGTAAATTTTGACATCACAGGACAAGGTATTCTTGATAAGCAAAGACTGAATTCAAAAAGAACAGAAGCCTTTCATCAGCTTGACGTCCGTGTCGATAAGAAATATTTTTTCAAAAAATGGAGTCTGAACGTTTACCTCGATATTCAGAATCTGTACAATAGCAAAACGAAACTGAATCCATATCTCAGTGTTCAAAGAGATGCTGATGGTAATCCGATGACGGATCCTGCTGCGACAGGATATTATCTTCCGAAATTTATCGATAATGAATCCGGTACTGTAATTCCTACAATCGGTCTGATTCTGGAATTCTGATTTTTCTAATGAACGATGTAAGGAATCATTCCCCGGATGCCCATGTCCACAACGGTATCGGACGGAGGTTCGTAGATGTTATTTCCATTCGCATCCGTCCACTCAAAGCTTTTGTTATTTGACAAGGAAACATTTACAACGATGTCCTGAGATTCATTTCCGGAAATGGTGAGTGCACCGTTCTGAAAGGCACCTGTTACTACGCAGGAACCTGCTGGGATCGGGGAGGTGGCACTGATTGGATTTGGTACTGTAGTCCCTGGAGCCTGTCCCTGAAAAACAGTATCCGTACCGAATATATTCATTTCAAAAGCCCAATATCCTTGAGCACGATTCGCGTTCAATTGAACCGGATGATTTTTTGGAGAGAAAGTAGTGATGTAAGTATTGAACCCAATAAATGAAGCGAGTGTGCCTGTAAAATCAAAGCCTGCGCTTCTCAGCGGAACATCATAATTCTGATAAGCCAGAGAAACCCTCAGCCAGCGATAGGTCCCCGGAGTGACATCCTGGAGAGGTACACTAAAAAACGTTTCTCCTTCGTGTACGACTCTGGATTGATTGAAATCAATAGCAAGACTTCCACCAAGGTTTGTCTCCGGCGCACGGTACAAAACTTTACCCGAGCCCAGCAGAGTCAGGCTATCCTGAGCCAGTTCGATATAGTGAGCGCTGATCGAATTGAAAACCGGAGATAAGGCCCCGTGTCCGGCAGGAACAGTGCATGGCCGACCGAAATTATCCAGCCTGACCTGTGTGCTGTCAAATGCAAACTTGAAAATTAGCATTGGTTGAGCAGGTGTAACCGGATCCTGATCTGATTTGTCGTCTTTGCAGGACGAAATAAATGCTGTTAAACAGAGGAGTGCAAAGAGAATTTTTTTCGTATTCATTTATTGTCTTTTTATAATATTCCTGTAACTCAATTCCAAATTCATTTTTTACCTTGAGGCAATCATCCTGAATTTATTTATTCTTTCAAATGGAAATTATTTTAAAACCTGTTGGAATTGTTCACAATTCCCGAGTTCAACCCGATGATGACAATTGGGGTGAAGTAGTATCCGAGATTTTTTTGGAACCTCATCTTCCGCCAGAATCATTGCAAGGTATCAACGAATTTTCTCATCTGGAAATTCTATTTTATTTCAATTCACTTCCCGACTCAAAAATTGTAAGTGGGGCACGTCATCCAAGAGACAATCAGAAATGGCCACTTACAGGAATATTTGCTCAACGAGGGGCGGGACGTCCGAATAAACTGGGTGCAACAATTGTAGAGTTCGTAGAACTAAAAGATCGTGTTCTGCTTGTCAGAGGCCTGGATGCTATTCATGGAACTCCTGTCCTGGATATCAAGCCGGTTTTCCGCGAATTTTTACCACGGACTGAAATTCATCAGCCATTGTGGACTCAGGAATTAATGAAGAACTACTGGAAGCTCCCAGGCTAAAACATGTCGGATGTTTTGCGTCATGCGAGGTATCATCAGAACCTCATTCTGACTTCAGAGTTCTCCAATATGTTTGGATTAATTCTAATATCTTTACCAGGTCAAATCACCTCAAATGAAACAACTGATACTCTTCGCGGCCATCCTTATTTCTTTTGATCTTTCTGCACAGATCACCATTACCACTTCGGATTTACCCAGTGCTTCTGACACTTTTCGAGTTAGCACAGGACAGGCATTCTCCGGAATGGACCCTACAATAACAGGTGCCAATACAACCTGGGATTATTCACAGCTGACTTCTACAGGCCAGACAGTGGATTCATTTCTCACTGTAGGTAGCACCTCAACAGTTTATTCTATTGTCTTTTTTGACAATGTCATCAATCCTAACAGGGCGAATCAGGCGGTGAGGGGCCCATCTTTTGGTTTGGGAGGGCAAGTCAATATTTCGGATGTCTATAATTTTTTCTACAACTCCTCGTCAGTATACAAACAGATTGGTTTTGGAGCCTCAGTGAATGGAGCGCCGTTGCCTGTTATCTATTCACCTCATGATGTTGTTTACAATTTACCACTGAATTTTGGTGATGCGGATTCTTCTACCAGCGGTTATGAACTTGATCTCACTTCGACCATTGGATTGTACTACAAGGTGAACCGTACACGCCAAAACCTGGTGGATGGCTGGGGTTCATTGACCACTCCATTTGGAACATTTGATGTGCTTCGTGTTCTGACTACAATTGGAGAGCGTGACAGCGTTTACATCGATTCTCTGGGCTTTGGCTTCAGTACTCCTGTGATCACCACAAAAGAATACAAATGGTTGGGTATTGGTCAGGGTATTCCACTTTTGCAAATCAATACGACCAACAACAATGTAGTAACGCAAATCACCTACAGGGATTCACTTCCTTCCAGTTCGTCAGGAATAAATGATGGAGTTAAGTTTCAGACCATTCGTGAGTTGTTCCCGAACCCTACAAATGGCAGGACAGTTCTTCGCTTTCAACTGGAACATCCTGCTCTTGTGAGTATAGAAATTCTGAATCCTTCCGGACAGGTAGTTTCACATATTCAGCAGCAAAAATATGAATCAGGAAGTCACATTTCTGTGCTCAACAATGACACAGAAAAATTGAGTCCGGGGAATTACTTTGTAAGATTGATAGTTGATGGAAAAGCCAGCCAGCGACAATTGATTGTTGCTGAATAATCAGGCTTTTTTCAATTCTCTCTTCAACGCGATCATTTTAACAGCGGTAACTGCTGCTTCTATGCCTTTATTGCCATGTTTACCGCCGGCTCTGTCCTGAGCCTGCTGCATGGTGTTTGGTGTTAATACGCCAAAAATAAAAGGGAGGGAAAATTTTATCCCGAGGTTCATCAAACCATTCGCAACAGCGTCACAAATGAAATCAAAATGTCTGGTTTCACCCTGGATCACGCAACCCAGACAAATCACAGCGTCAGGTTGATGGGTTTCAGCCATCCACTGTGCGCCAATGACCAACTCATAACTTCCGGGCACGGATTTCCTGAGAATATCAGAAGGGGAGCATCCCAATTCCAGCAGGCAGTCACGAACACCGGTAAACAAGGCTTCTGTGATTTCCGTGTTCCATTCGGAAACGACAACGGCAATACGCATCCCTTTGGCGGAAGGAGTATTGGCCAATTCAAACTCGCTGAGATTTTTATGTGCAGTAGACATGGGATGAAAAAAGAAAACCGAACACAAGGTCCGGTTTTTTTATTTTAGTTGCCAGCGAGTGAATTTGCCCGGGCAATGTATTTATCTATCTGAGCTCCTTCCGGTGATGCAGGATAATCCTTTTTGAGATGTTCATACACATCAATCGCTCCCTTGTAATTTCCTTTTGATTCAAGAGCACCAGCCCATTTCATCAGCATGATCGGAGTAGTGAAGGTATTTGGATTTTCCTTAGAAGCTTTCTCATAATATGTTGCTGCTTCTTCAGTATTTTTCAATTCCATGTAAGCATCACCAATTGCACCAAGAACAATCGAGCCGGTCACTTCGTCTTTTACATCATAGCTTTTCAGCATGTCGATTGCCTTATCGTATTCTTTTTGTTTCATGTAAGCCATACCCAGGTAGTAACGAGCAAGGTTACCCGATGGACTTACACTGTATTCGTTCACGATTTCTTCGAGACCGGGATGGTTTCCATCGCCATTGATAGCAAGTTTGAGGGAATCATTTTTGAAATATTCTTCAGCACGGAAAAGTTCCTTTTGTGCATCGGTTTCTTTTCCGGCAACGTAAACCCGTTGATAGAAAAGGTAGCCACCAACCGCCAAAACAAGGGCGGCGATGATGATTCCCAGACTTTTCTTGTTCTGATCAATGAAATGCTCCGTTTTACCGATCGCTTCGGTAACGATAAAGTCTTGATCTTGTGGTTTTTCTGCCATTTTTAGGGTATTGATTTTTAAAAACAGGCTGCAAAAATAGTCTTTTTTCCCATATTATCAATTCCTTTTCACAGGTAGGTCAGGATTCACTTTTCAACAGAGTTTTCCTTGACGGAAAGATGCTATTTTTGCAGAATCAAAACCAGAATGATGAAAAAACTGACTTTTTTAATCCCTATGGCTGTAATTCTGCTCCTGACAGCCTGTTCTGAAAACAAACAAACCGGAAATTCTTTCGGAGCAGCCTTTGATACAGCCGGAGCGGTTACCATGACAGATCTTACTGCTCAGATGGTGGGAAAAACCAGTATGTCCTGCACTGTCAAAGGAACCGTAGCTGAAGTGTGCCAGTCGGAGGGATGTTGGTTTACAATTGCTAATGAAGCCGGAGAACCGGTCACTATCAAAATGAAAGAACATAGTTTTACTGTACCCAAGGATATCGCGGGAAAGATTGCTTATTTCCATGGTACAGCTCTTCTCGACACAACATCAGTTGAAACGCTTCGTGATTATGCAAAAGACGCCGGCAAAAGTGAATCTGAAATCGCTGCCATTCAGGAGCCGAAAGTTGAACTGATGGTCGAAGCCGAAGGCGTGATCCTGCGATGATGCTTTTGAGAGCGAATCAAACCATTCTGATTTTTTCCTTGCTGCTCATGACTGCATTGACAGGTCATGCTCAAACCGATGCAAGCGGCTACTCTGTTCCTGCTATCGGAACTAAGGCGATGAATATTGAGGGAAAAGATCTTCAGGGAAAGGAAATATCATTGTTCTCGCTCCAAGAAAAGTATATCGTGTTGTTCTTTTACGAGACCTCTTGTCACTTTTGTGAAGCGATATTTCCGGAGATGAAATTAAATTATGCTGAATGGAAGAAAAATGGTTTGGAGGTCTATTCGGTTCCTGTAAATCGTGATTATGAAGGGTGGAAAATACTTTCTAAAGAGCAAAATTTCCCCTGGATCAATGTGGTAGACACCCTTCATCTGGATAGTTTGAAATCCGCCTATAAAATATCTGTTTCTCCAACGATTTTTATGCTTGACAAAAGCCGGAACATTGTTTCATCAAGACTGGTAAGGCCTGATGGAATCAATGAATGGCTGGAACAAAATCTTCAAATACATCTCCCGAAACAAAATGAACAACATTAAATTAATTGAATGTCCCAGAGATGCGATGCAGGGATGGGAAACATTTATTCCGACAGCACAAAAGGTGAATTATCTGAATTCGCTTTTGAAAGTTGGATTTCATACTCTTGATTTCGGGAGTTTTGTTTCACCCAAAGCGATTCCGCAGCTCAGAGATACAGCAGAGGTATTATCTGCTTTAGATCTGAGTACTACCAACACAAAATTACTGGCGATTGTCGCGAATCTTCGTGGAGCGGAACAGGCGGTATCTTATGACGAAATCACGTATCTCGGATTTCCATTTTCTGTTTCCGAAGAATTTCAGAAGCGGAATACCAATTCAACAATTCAGGAATCGCTGAGTAGGGTTGAAGAGATTCAGAAATTATGTTTGCAGAAAAATAAAAACCTGGTGATCTATATTTCCATGGGCTTTGGAAATCCTTATGGTGAGCCATGGAATCCGGAGATTGTTATCCAATGGGTTCGTAAGCTCGCAGGAATGGGCATCAAGATTATTGCTTTGTCGGATACAGTTGGTGTTAGCAATCCGCAAAATATCAAATCACTTTTTTCACATCTGATTCCCGAAGTTCCGGAAGCTGAGTTCGGAGCACATTTGCATTCTCATCCGATGACCTGGATGGAAAAGGTAGAAGCGGCATTTATGAGTGGTTGCAAACGATTTGATTCAGCTCTGAAGGGTATTGGAGGTTGTCCTATGGCGAATGATAATCTGGTCGGAAACCTGGCTACAGAAAATATTGTCTCTTATTTCAGAGGAAACGAACCCCTTGGGCTGGATGAAAAAGCCTTTAATGAGTCCATGGCACTTGCAGCTGAGATATTTCACTGATTTTTTCTGCAACCTTTTCCCTGTATTACGTTTCGGATAAGTATCAAATTGTTGAAAAAAAGGGGCTGATTCGCTTCAGATTCATTCTCTTACTCAATCAATAGATTAAATTTGCACAAGAATAAAAAAAGCGGTTTTCCGTTAATAGTCCATGAATAAACACCTAAAACACACTACATTTTTCCTTTTAAACCTGTTTCTTTTTCTGGGATTTTTACCGGATTTGGCAAATGCGCAGGCTACAAAATATGTAGAGATTGACGGAAAAGTCAGGAAGGATAACAAGCCAATCGGTGGTGTCGTTATCAAAATTTCAGCTCCCGGAGTTCCGGACCAGACAGTCACTTCAAAGGACAATGGTTCATTCGGTTTCACACTGGATTTTCAGAAAAAATATACAATCACATTTGGGAAGGAAGGTCTCGTTTCCAAAATGGTTGAATTTAGTACAGTCATCCCTCAGGATTTAACGGACATTATTTATTCACCGGAGTTTGCCATTGACCTCTTTGATGACATTGCAGGTGTTTCTCAGAATTCTGCAATGAACAAAGCAGTCGCAAAATTCTCTTATAATCCAACCTATGAGGATTTTGTTTTCGATGCGAATTATTCTAAGCAAATCCAGAATGAACAAAATATTGCCAGGAAAGAAGCTGAAGAACTCCGTCGTTTGCAGGAAAGAGCAAGACTGGATTCTTTGAACAAAGTGTGGAACGATTCATTGGCAAAAGTCAAAGCGAGAGAAGCACAATTGCTTGCTCAACGTGCCGAGCAGGATCGATTGAAAGCTGAACAGGAAAAAGCACGACAAGATTCTATTGCAAAAGCGACTGCGGATGCTGCTGCAAGAAGTCTGGCGCTTTCGAAGGAGAAGGCCCGGCAGGACAGTATTGCGAAAGCGGAAGCACAGGCAAATGCTCTCGCGCAAGCACGAGAGAAAGCCCGACAGGATTCGATTGCAAAGGCCGAAGCTGAACAGGCGAAACTTTCTGCACTTGCACAAGCCAGGGAGAAAGCAAGACAAGACTCCCTTGCACGTGCTGAATCAGAAAAGAGCAGAAGAGATTCACTGGCCAGAATAAAAGCTGAAGCAGAAGCAAAGGCACTGGCAGAAGCGAAATTGAAAGCTGAAGAAAAAGCCCGTCAGGATTCAATTACACGTGCACAAGCTCAGGAGCTGGCAAGAAAGAAAGCGGTTGAAGACAGTCTCAATCAGGCAGCAATGGCACAGGAAAAAGCCCGACTCAAAGCGGAAGCCGATTCGAAAGCAAGAGAAAAAGCGCGTCAGGATTCTATCGCACGCGCAAGCGCGTTCGAACAAAGCAGGAAAAAAGCGATTGCGGATTCCATTGCTGCTGCTGAAACCGCTGCAAAAGCAAGAGAACAGCAACGTCAGGATTCAACTGCCAGGGCACTTGCTGCGCAAAAGGAACGAGAGAAATTTGTAGCTGATTCTACTTCTCGTGCCATCGCGGAAAAAGCGCGTATGGAAGCCCAGGAAAAATCAAGACTTGAAGCGGAAGCAAAGGCAAGGGAAAAAGCATCACGCGATTCCATTGCGCAGGCAGAGGCAGCAGGATTAGCACGTAAAAAAGCGATTGCCGATAGTATCTCCCAAGCAGAAGCTCAGGCAAAAGCGGATCTTGCAGAGAAGCTTGCAGCTGAAGAACGAAAGAAGAAGGAAGACGAAGAATCCCGTCGTCTGCTTGCAGCTCAGGAAAAAGCACGTCAGGATTCAATTGCAAGAGCAGAATCCGAGAAACAGAAAAGCGATGCATTAGCAAAAGCACAAGCTGAAAATGATGCCAAAGCAAAAGCCGAAGCTGATCGAATCCGTAAGCAAACGGAAGACAAAAACCGTCAGGATTCAATCCTGGCTGCTCAAAGAATGAAGGCTGAGAAAGAAGAACAGGACCGTCGTGCAAAAGCTCTGGCTGAAATTGAAGCAAAGAAATTACTGCTTTCGAAAACCAATGTTCCTGCTGATGATAAGACCAAATCTGCACCTAAACCTGCCGCAGTTCCAAAGATCAAGGATTCCGATTATCATGAAGGTATCACGGAAGAAACAGTGACTGAATCAACCAGAACGATTTACAGAACTGTTGTCAAGATTGACGGAACAGCAGTAAATTACCAAAAGATTGTTTACAACTGGGGTGGAGTCTTCTTCTTCAAGAATGAAAGCAACCTTACTCAATCACTCTTTGACCAGGAAATTAAAAACGCGAAGACGACATTGAATAAATAAGTTATAGTATTCGGATTCGTTCGGATAAACGGATAACATTTTAAATTGGAGGATGATTCAGAAATTCTATTCTGAATTTTCCTCCAATTTTTTTATTGATTCTATTTCCTTAATCTGAACAGAATCTTAATTTGTACTTGCATTCATTTTGTTTACTGAAATTTTGTCGGTTTGTTTTTTCTTTCAGGACTTTTTGTCAATTGGATTCATTTGTTTTTTGTCAACTTGTCTGAAAAATTAAAAAAGAATAAATTTTTTTGTTCTGGTACAAGACTTGACGAGTGTTGTTCATCAAACTTAAAAATCTAGGAGGACATAAAATGACACTCGTAAAATTCAAAAACGCCAAACCAGTAGACCGTTTCACAGGAATTCCATCAATTTTTTCCGACTTCTTTTCGGATTTTGTCAATGAAGAAGTATTGCCACGAAATGTTTTTAAATCCCTTCCTGCTGTAAACATCAGCGAATTACCTGAATCCTACCGTGTAGAACTTGCTGCTCCCGGAATGAGTAAAGGTGATTTTAAAATCGAAGTTGAAAATGGTGTGCTCACCATTAAAGCGGAGAAGAAGGAAGAAAAACAGGATGAATATTCCAAATACACCAGGAAAGAGTTTTCGTACACTTCTTTCAGCAGAACTTTCACTATGCCGGATCATGTGAATACTGAATCCATTTCAGCTGAATATGTAAACGGAGTATTAACACTGGTTCTTCCAAAAAGAGAAGAAGCAAAGAAGAAACCGGTAAAGGAAATTGCTGTATCATAATTTCAATGTTGGTTGTTTTTATCAGAGCTGTCGGGCATTTACCCGGCAGCTTTTTTTGTGAAAGGACATATTCCTGAGCGCGATTTCTGCTCTTTATTTTCTACCTTCGTGCTCTGATACAAACCGGTTTTCTCCGGTATAAATTATAATTCGTGAAAAGTGATAAGCCGGTCATTCTGGTGACCAATGATGATGGAATTACAGCTCCCGGACTGCATAACCTGGTTCAGGCAATGGAGGGATTGGGAGAAATTACAGTGGTTGCACCCGATAGTCCGCAGTCGGGAATGGGACATGCGATTACAATCAATCAACCTTTACGCCTTGACAAAGTTGAGGTATATCCAAAACATCAATGGTATCAATGCAGTGGTACACCGGTAGATTGTGTAAAAATCGCGATCGATAAAATCCTTCACCGGAAGCCTGATCTTTGTGTTTCCGGTGTAAACCATGGGAGTAATTCATCGATTAATGTGATTTATTCCGGAACCATGTCTGCCGCGATGGAAGGCGCAATCGAAGGCATTCCTTCTGTCGGATTTTCGCTTCTGAATTATGCACTGGACGCTGATTTTTCAGCTGCCCGTGCTTATGCACGTTTGATTGCTCAGAATGTTTTGAAAAATGGATTGCCCTCAGGAACACTGTTGAATGTAAACATTCCGAATCTGAGTCTGGAGAATATAAAAGGAGTAAAGGTTTGCCGCCAGGCAATGGCAAAATGGGTAGAAGAATTCGATGAACGTCTGGATCCAAACAAGCGGAAATACTATTGGCTGACCGGTAAATTTATGAATGGAGACAAAGGAGAAGATACTGATGAATGGGCATTGACAAACGGATATGTATCTGTTGTTCCTGTTCAGTTTGATTTCACCGCGCATCACGCGATTTCTTTCCTCAACGAACAGAATTATGACCTTGAAAAAGTGGACTAATGATTCCTTTGTTCTGGGTCTGCTTGCAGGTGCAGTAGTCTTAACGCTGAGTTATTTTCTTTTTGAATTTATCCGGCTGGGTATGGCGGATTATTATGGGAATCCCTATATTTTTCCTGCTCCAAGAGTTCAGTTGTTTTCCATCCTTGTGAATATTATTCTGTTCAGATTTTTGCTCATTCGTTTTCAACGTGAGCAAACAGCAAAAGGAATATTATTTATTACTGTGATCCTTTCTTTTGCTTATTTCTACTACTTCTTCCGTTACACTCATCGTTAAACCAATGCGAAACAGGGTTGATCATTTTCTGATTGGATTATTATCCGGACTCATTGTCCCGATAATCGCATTTTGGTTGTATGCTAGCATATACCACAATGAAGTAGGTATGTGGGATCTGTTGATGGTGTTTAAAGGAAGAAATGTCCATACACATGTGATCAGTCTTTCGGTATTAAGTAATTTATTGGTCTTCTTTATCGGTTTATCCCTGCAATTGGAAAAATTTGCGCGAGGAATTTTAGGTGCGACAATAGCTTATGCGATTTTGGTATTCATTCTTAAATTCATCTGATGAAGTATTACATAATAGCAGGTGAAGCTTCCGGGGATTTGCACGCGTCAAATCTCATGAAGGAGATGAAAGTGCTTGATCCGAGTGCAACTTTCCGAGCCTGGGGAGGGGATTTGATGGCTCAGCAAGGTGCAGTGCTGGTGAAACATTACCGTGATCTTGCATTCATGGGATTTACCGAAGTGGTGATGAACCTTCGTACCATCCTGAAAAATATTGAACTCTGCAAAAAAGATCTACTTGAAAACAGACCGGATGTATTGATCCTTGTGGATTATCCGGGATTCAATCTGCGTATCGCTGAATTTGCCAAAGCAAACGGTATTCGTGTTTTCTATTATATCTCTCCGCAGATTTGGGCGTGGAAACAATCACGTGTGCATAAAATAAAACGCACGGTCGATAAAATGTTTGTGATCCTGCCTTTTGAAAAAGATTTTTACAAAAAATTTGATTTCACTGTTGATTTTGTCGGTCATCCATTACTCGACGCTATTGCACAGAAACGATCCGCATTTCCTTCCAGAGCGGATTTTTTGAAGAAAAATAATCTTTCGGATAAACCCATTATCGCTTTATTACCAGGAAGCAGAAAACAGGAGATCGAAACCATGTTGCCTCTGATGCTATCGGTGTTGCCTTCCTTCCCTGAATATCAATTCATCATTGCAGGTGCGCCATCCCAGACGAGTGCTTATTATAAACAAGTATTGGGGCAATTTACCAACCCGGTCATCCACGATCAAACATATGAGTTGCTTTCTCATGCTGAAGCTGCTTTGGTAACTTCCGGTACAGCCACTCTGGAAACAGCCTTGCTAAAGGTTCCAGAGGTTGTATGCTACAAAGGTGGAATCATTTCCTATTACATCGCGAGATCTCTCATCAAAATTAAATTCATTTCCCTGGTGAATCTGATCATGGACCGAGAGGTTGTGAAAGAATTGATCCAGCAAGAATTAAACACTGAAAATCTCACTACAGAATTGAAAAAAATTCTTCATACTCAAAATCGTCAGAAGCTTCTGAAAGATTATGAAGAACTTGCTGAAATACTGGGTGGGGCAGGAGCATCTGCAAAAGCTGCGAAACTGATGATTGAATTCAGTTCTGAAAAAAAATGAAATGTCAAAGGCAAGTTTGCTGATTTGGTTAAGTTTCATTTCTCTCAATGTTTATGGTATTGACATTCGGGTAGGACTGAACAACATTGGTCATTCTACTTCAGTAACCTTTATCGCTGCCGGTTCCGGGTATTCTGTCTATGAAGGTCAGAAAAAGATTTTATTTCTCCGTAAAGATGAATCTGTGCGTGTAGAGGCGAAAGGTTCTCGGATGCAATTGAAGAGATTCACAAAACCAAAGTGACTTTTCAAGGAACTAAAATTTGTAGCTGAAAATGATTCAGGTTTTTTTCGCGTAAGAAGCAATCATCCGGAAACCCCGACAATACCTTATGATGGAGGTCTTGAATTACGTTTTGTTTCCTCTAAAATTGGATTAATTAACGTACTGAATATCGAGAAATATGTCGCTGCTGTCGTGGAATCAGAAGTTGGAAATGTCAGCTACACTGAATTCTTAAAGGTCCAGTCAATTCTCGCCCGCACATTTGTTCTGAGTCATCAGGAACGTCATGCACAGGAAGGTTTTTCTGTTTGTGATCAAACCCATTGCCAGGCTTATAATTCCAGAAACCGATTTAATGATTCAATACCGGAGCAAGTCAGGGCAACGGCAAATCTGGTCATTGCTGACACATTGAACTACCTGATTGCTGCACCTTATCACAGCAATTGTGGCGGGCAGACTATAGCAGCTCAGGACATATGGAGCGGTGCTCTCCATAACACTCAATCCGTCGTTGATTCCTTTTGTCTGTTGTCCGCACATTCCTCCTGGCAAAAATCAATTCCAAAAAATGATTGGGTGAAATACCTGAGCCTTAACGGTGCTGCTTTGCCGGATTCTGCAAATTTTGATTCTTCGATTAGCTTTCAACAGGAGAAACGTATGGTTTGCTTTAAACCGGATGGTATTGGTCTGCCTTTGAAGAAAATTCGTGACGATTTTAATCTGAACTCTACATTTTTCAGTGTTTGTCTGAAGGAGGATTCCATCCTCTTTGTTGGCAGAGGATTCGGTCACGGAGTAGGTTTATGCCAGGAAGGAGCAATCGAAATGGCTCAACTGGGATTTCATTGTGAAGAAATTCTTCATTTTTATTTTAGAGATACCCGCGTGATAGATTTTAATCTCTGTCAGCCTCCCCGATAGTAAATTTCATTCTTATTTGAAGTTGAATATCGGGTGGTTTTTTAAATAACCGCGATTCACATTTTTTCTATGTTCTACATTGCGCCATGCGTAGTTGGAATGAAACGCCGGTATTGAGGCTTTTACCTTTTTGCATTGGAGGAATACTTACAGGACTAACATTTCAGATACCCCAATTTATTTTATTTGCATCATTTTTCATATCGTTTATTTCGTTTTTGTTGTGCTATTATTTCGTGGCAAAAAAATATTCGGGTATTCGGGTGTTCATGTTGGGCTTGACTTCTTTTCTGCTCATGTACATACTCTTCATAAACTTTACTGTTTTAAATACTCAAAAGAATTATCCTTTTCATTTTCGAAATTCTGATAGTTCTGAATCTTTTCTGGCTGTAATACAGGAAGCTCCCAAAGAGAAGGGGAGTTCATATCGCTGTGAAGCAGAAATTTTGCAGGAAAGAATTGATCACACCTGGAAAGTGGTAGACGGGAAAGTGCTTATCTATTTTTATAAAGACGGGTTGAAGAATATTCCTGCTTATGGAGACAGGATTGTGTTTACAAAGAAGCCGGAAGAAGTTAAGGAACCTTTGAATCCTGAGCAGTTCAATTTTAAAAAATGGCTCAGTAGTCATCAGGTGTATGATCAGCTGAATTTGAAACAAGGCGAATTCATAATTACAGAACACCACAAAGCTTCACGATTGGTGGAGTGGGCTATTGGTTTAAGAGATCAATGGGTCCGGGTGTTTCAGGAGAATGGAATCAGTGGACAGGAATACGCTGTATTATCAGCATTGATTTTGGGTTATGATGATGAAATCAATCAGGAAACAATGCAGGCTTATGCCGCTTCAGGGGCGCTACATATTCTGTCGGTTTCCGGCATGCATTTGGGGATTATTTACGGTGCCTTGCAGACATTGCTTGGCTTTCTTTCCCGTCACAAGAAGCTTAGACTGCTTCGATCCATTATTGTTATTTTGTTTTTATGGTTTTATGCTCTACTGACCGGACTTTCACCTTCTGTATTGCGATCAGCAATGATGCTGACATTTATTGTTATCGGACAAACTCTCGACAGATCCACGAATACTTATAACACTCTTGGAGCTTCGATGCTTGCTTTGTTTGTGTTCTTTTCTCCACATCTGATTTTACAAGCAGGTTTTCAACTTTCTTATCTTGCTGTTGCAGGAATTTTGTTTTTATACAAGAGCATTGAAAACAAATTGTATTTCAAATCCTGGCTTGGAAAGCAGATCTGGAGCATTCTTTCTGTTTCAATAGCTGCGCAAGCTGCAACATTCCCTTTGAGCTTGTATTATTTTCATCAGTTTCCCAATTATTTTCTCCCTTCAAATCTTGTGGTCATTCCGATTTCTACGGGAGTCATCTTTGGAGGAATTTTACTGCTTTTAGTTTCTTCCTGGACTTTTGCAGCTACAAAGATTGCATGGATTGCAGGGAAATTGGTCTGGGCTTTGAACTTTAGCGTATACACAGTTGAACAATTACCGTTTTCACTCATTCAAAATGTTTACGTCACAGAGTGGGGTTTGATTTTGTGGTATCTGTCACTTTTGTTTCTGAGCTTATACTTTAAGGAAGCAAGGAAGCAATTCTTCTGGTTGAGCGGAATTGCTTTCATCGGCTTATTTTCAGTACAACTTTACCGGGAATATACAGTCAGGAAGCAGGAAAAAGTAGTGATCTATCATCTTCCAAAGCAAAGTTGTATAGAGCTAATAAAGGGCCGAAACTGTATTCAGCTTACAGATTCATTTTGTATTGCAAATCCCGGAAAGTTGAAAATGGTCACAAGCGGATATGAAATCAAATCCGGAATTTTGTCAGAGCGAAATTCAATTCTTTGTCTGGATAAATGTGACTACACTTTAGCTGACAAGAATCAAATTGCAATAAACTCCGGAAGGATTCAATTTGGAGAAATTCGATTGGATATTCTTCGTCCTTCAAATCATAAAACAGAATATGTTTCTGAAGCGGAATATCTGCTTATCAGTCATAATTCCAAACCTCCGTTTCAATTTCTGTTGAAATACCCAAAATGCAAGACAGTAATTCTGGATGGAAGTAATTCAGTGTTTCGATGCAGACAGTGGAAAAAATTATGTGAAGAAAATAGTCTTCGATTTTATTCCACAAACAGGGAAGGAGCTTTGATTTTGGAACTAAAGAAATCAGCCGATTTCTGATAATGCCATTCTTGTTTTCACACGAGCGCCTTTTTCTGTTTTTTCCAGTGATGAACATTCGTAAATGGGATCGTGTTCATAGAACAGAATGTAATCCTTATCCGCAGCTTCCTTCAGAAACTTTTCCTTTTCTTCAAGGGT
>CAYMMN010000003.1:0-28288 GCA_964391495.1 uncultured Flavobacteriales bacterium
CACCGATCAATTGCTTTGTTGACAATAATGGTTTTCTTTATGTTGCTGACGTAGGGCGATATGAGATTGTTGTCTACGACAAAAATGGAAATTTTGTAAAGAGTTTCGGCGAAAAGGAGAAATTCAAGCCTGGTGATGTGTTCGTTACTGATGACAGGGTCTATGTTTCAAATATTGCCAATAGTTGTATTCATGTTTACAGTAATGATTCTATAAATAAGTTATTGTTCACCTTTCCAAAAGCTGATGATGGCAGAGCTTCAGCTTTAGGATTACCTGTCAATATCGCCGTACAAAAGGACAGGATTTATGCAGCGGATTTTGGGTATTCCAGGATTAAAATTTATTCCCTGGATGGAACTTTGCTGGATACCATTGGCTCTGCCGGCGACAGACCCGGCCAGTTCACTAAATTGAAAGGAATCGCTGTCGATGAAGAGGAGAATATTTTTGCTGTTGATGCAGCATTTGAAAATGTCCAGGTCTTTAATAAAAAAGGACAATTGCTGATCGTTCTTGGTGGCCATTATGATGGCCCTGGCGGCTTGATGATTCCGGCTAAAGTGATGATTGATTATGACAATCTGAAGTATTTCCAAAAATATGTGGATCCGTCTCTTGACCTGAAGTACCTGGTTTTTGTAACGAGCCAGTATGGTCCGGATTTGATTAATGTCTATGGCAGAGTGGAGCCAAAGTCGAAGTCTGCAAAATGATCGGGGACGAGTCCCCTCCGTAATAGATTGTTTTCATTGGTTGATTTATAAATAAGTTCAGGAAGCCTGTGTCATTCATTGACACAGGCTTCCTGTTTTGTCCGATGTCCTTCTAAACCCTGCGCCAGATGGGGAAAGTCATTATCCAAATATCCAAAAACTGCTGAAAGTCATATTGCTACCTGCATGAACTTTGTAGTTTTGATCGGATGTGAAAGCGATTTAGTCATGATTTATTATTGTTATTTCCATCCGGGCTTTTTATGAGAAGTGCAGGAGAATCGCGAGTCTTCAGGCTTTTGGCTGTTGTCGTTTTCATCACCGTTTTGATGGCAGGATGTTCTCCTGAAAAGCAATTTCGTATTCTGAATTTTCTATTTGACGGAGTACCCAATCCAAACAGGCAAATGGAAGTTGTGGTGACTGTGGATTCTCTTAACAATGTTGTTGAAGTTGTTAAAGAGGTGAAGCCTGAGTATTTCATGCACAAACCGTATGAAGAAGACAATTGCAAAAGTTGCCACGCGGAAGGTTTTAGTAATGCTTTGTTGAAACCGGTACCGGAATTGTGTTTTACCTGCCACGATGATTTTAATGCAAAATATAAAATTCTACATGGCCCTGTTGGTTCCGGCAATTGTATGTCATGTCACGATCAGCACATGACCAAGTTCAGTAAACTTTTAACCCGCGATGGTCAGGGTGTTTGTTTTTATTGTCATTCTCCATTGGAGACAATGAAAAACAAAATGCACAATAAAATCGAAGACAAATCCTGTACTACCTGTCATAATCCGCATGGCGGTGAAAACAGAAGTTTGTTAACGGGGGCGAGTTGCTATACCTGTCATGAAAATTTCAATTCGAAATTCAACCATCTCCATGGACCTGTAGCAGTTGAAAGCTGTACTACCTGTCATGATTCGCATACTTCAAAGAAACTCAAATACCTGGTGAAGGAAGGTCAACAATTGTGCTTTACCTGTCATAATTCAGAATTGGTTTTTAACAATCCGGTACACAAAAAAAACAAAAAGGCGGGTTGTACCCAATGTCATAATCCACATGGTGGCGGAGATCGTTTCATACTTGTACAGTCCCTCATGCCATTCAAAACTATACCTAGTGCACAGCCCGCAAATAGGATAAATATAACGGATACCATAAAAGAACAGACCGACACAGTGATTGTAAGTCCGGATACACTTCAGCAAAATGAGAAGCTGCCGGCTATTGAGCCGGATACACTGCAGAAACAATAAATAAAATTTGCATGAAATTAATATTTGAAATTTGAAATGAAATAAGAAGTGAAAAGAGTTAATTCCATATTGTTTTATCTGCTCCTCATGGGAATGAGTGCTTATTCCCAGACGGATCAAAGTCCATTCAAAATATGGAGACTCACTTCGTTGTCTGGCCAGGTAAGCTTAAGAGGAAATTACAGAGAATCCGAAACCTGGAACGGCGGTTTTTACAACAAGCATTCGGAGTCCTACCTGAATGGAATAGTACAGGGTCGCACACAAAGTTATTTCGTACATCCCAACTTTATGCTCGTGAATTTTAATGGAATTTACAATCCTGAAACCAGAAGAAACAGTTATATAGGGCTTCCTGATAATTCTGAAAAAAATACAAATGAAGGATGGGATGCTTCTGCGCAATTCTTCAGGAAAAAAAGTTTTACACTCACAACAAATGCAAGTGTATATAACAGCCTTCAAAATATTGACAACATTACACGTATCAGTTCCAAAAGCAATTACAAGGGAGCGACTTTCAGCTATTTGAATAAAGTTGTACCATTTACATTGGGATTTTCACATCAAAAAAATAATCAAAGGATACTTGATACTGAGAGGAGTTTTAAAGTGGATCAGTACCTGTATCAGGCTACTGCTAATAAATCATTTGGTGAGCTGGATTATCATTCCTTTATGTATCTGCATACAGATAATACAAGTTTACAAAACGATATAGGCTTTGTTACTCCGAGCAGGATAATTAATAATATTGATTTTTATGAATTGAATAACGAAGTTTCATTTGATTCAAAAAAGCATGTCACTTTTTCTTCTTCTCTCGCAAAAACCAATGACAGAGGAACGAATCGTTTTGAGAATTTTGCAGTTCAGGAAAATCTGAATTTTCGCCTCCCCAAGCGATTTGTCCTTACCAATAATTATAGTTTACGGAAAACGAAACAAGTATCTGAAGAATACAATTTTCAAAGATTTGAAAGCGCACTTGGTCATCAGTTATACGAAAGCCTGACATCACGTGTTGCCTGGGAATACAGTGAATCTGACCAGAGCACTTACCTGGAGAAGAGAAATAAGACTAGTGTTGATTTGAAATATGTGAAAAAAATTAGAAACGGGAAATTATGGTTGTCCTATATTTATTACAATGAGTACCAGGAGGTGGAAGCTCATCCTTCGACTGTCAATATCATTCATGAGGAAAAAATACTTGCCGATAATCAAATCACTTTGCTGAATAATCAATATGTGGATATACAGTCAATTGTTGTGAAGAATGTCAATGGAAGTACAATTTACCAGTTGAATATAGATTATATTGTTGTAGATCGTAATCCATATGCGGAAATTATCCGGATCCCCGGCGGATTGATCCCAAATAGCGCCATGGTTTATGTGGATTATTCAGCTCATAAACCGAACGGATATTATTCCATGAATAATAATAATGTGAATGTCGATCTGTGGTTGTTTAAAGATTTACTCAATGTATATTATCGTTACAATACTCAAGGATATACTGATCAAAGTAAGACAGAAACACAGGCTTTAAATTATTTCACCAGACATGTGGTTGGATTTCGTCTTGACTTTTATTATCTGAAAGCAGGAGCCGAATATGAATACACCCGCAGTAGTTTACTACCGTATCAAGGTATCAAGTACTTTGTGAATTACCAGAAAATGTATCGCAAAATTTACATTACGTTCAATGGAAATTATACAGACTACCAGATGAATAATGAGCTGGCAAGGCGAAGAGACATTGATCTGTCTTCAAAAGTGGCTTATGCTGTAACTGAGAATTTTAAAGTGAACGTGGATTATATGTATCGTTCCATGAAGGGAAAGGGGATTGATATTGATGTTCATACCGCGAAACTTGAGCTTTCCACCAATCTCCACAACTTGTTTTTATCTGCCGGTACAGAATTGTACTGGAATCAAAGTGTCAGCAGTAAAACGAATTATAAGGGGGCATATATTCAGTTAGCAAGAAATTTCTAATGAAAAAAATTATGAAACGACTGTTTGTAATTCTGGCAATACTTTTAACAGGTATTCAACCTAAGCTTGCCGGGCAAATAACGTCTGTGACCAATAGTTGCCTGGACTGTCATGGGAAGTTAACGGAGAAGCAAGTTGTGCATAAGCCGGTAATGTACGAATGTGATAAATGCCATTCGAGCAATGGAGAGGTGCATCCGAAGGAGGATGTGGAGGGCTTTAAACTAGTTAAAGATGTCCCTGCCTTGTGTTTTTCTTGTCATGAAGAGAAAAATATTATGAAAGAGGTGGTACATTCTCCGTTAAAAGAGGGGGATTGTTTTTCCTGTCATGATGTACACAGTTCAAAGAATGAGGGCCTAATTTCTGCAAAACCTCCCGGTTTGTGTTATTCCTGTCACAATGATTTACAAACATCAGTTGAAGCCGCCGCGGTTCAACATGGAGCTCTGAAGGATAAAAAATCATGTGTGAGCTGTCATTCACCACATTCTTCACCTGAAAAGAGAATGATTATTTCACCGGAACCGGATATCTGTTTGTCCTGTCATGATAAGCCTATTGCTTCCGGTGAGCGGATTATCAAGGACATGAAAAAGATGATCACAAAGAGTAAATACGTTCATGGGGCGATTGAAAATAACGGTTGTTCTGTTTGTCATAGCCCACATTACTCAGAAAACAAAAACTTACTTGTCAAATCATTTCCAACCGGGAACTACGCGGCTGCTCAGAAATTGAATTACGCACTTTGTCTCGATTGTCATGAGAGTGCATTGTATGAAGAAGCGGAAACTTCAGAAGCTACCGGATTCCGAAATGGTGAAAAGAATATGCATTTCCTTCATGTAAACAAAGAGAAGGGAAGAAATTGTGTCAATTGTCATGACGTACATGCATCCAATAATCTGTTTCTCATCGCGGATCAGGTAAAATTCGGTGAATGGGAGATGCCGATAAAATTTGTGAAACTTCCTAAAGGTGGCAGTTGCGCTCCGGGCTGTCATAGTGAAAAGAGCTACGTAAGGTGACGGATCCTGATTCTGGATCTTATTCTTCATACATATATTTCTGCAATCGTATCATTCATTAATTACGACTGAATAATCGGGTCATCGAGACGAATGGCTGTTGATTGTTATTTCCTGTATGATGAGGAAATCCTTGTTCTTTTTTGCATTTTCAGAGTAGTTAAAGACTGAATTAAGGTCATCTTTTTTGACCAAGGTAATATGATGACTGTCATGTTAAAAAACCTCAGGTATCCCCATTTTTGATAGTAATTAATAGAGGAAGGCTAAATTTATTCATTGGTTCATAGTATTGCAAATTAGGGGATTATGAGGGGTTTGGATGGATTGATAGGATGTCCTGAAAAGGAAAATGGGAAAACGGATAGTTGTATTCTCGATTCATTCAAGCCCCTTCTTTAGAAGGCAAAACTCCGGATATAAGGCGAGACGAATTTGCCAATTTTGAATATGCCTGCAGATGATGGGATCTTAATAAAGTTTATCGATTAAAATTATGAAACGTATTGCAGGTGTTTTGTTTTCCTCGAAGACAATGGTTGTTTTGCTCATTGCGCTGGCGGTAGCTATGGCATCCGGAACATTCCTGGAAGACAAATACGATACAGTGACAGCGCGAGTATTGATTTATAATTCATGGTGGTTTGAGCTGATGTTTTTATTGCTTGCATTAAACTTTATTGGTCATATAAAACCTTTTCACATGTTTCGCAAAGAGCGCATTGGAGGAGCACTCTTTCATCTGGCGTTTATTGTGATGATACTTGGTGCAGGTGTAACACGTTATTTTGGTTATGAAGGAAGTATGCACATTCGTGAAGGTGAGTCTTCCAATATCCTGTACAGTTCGGATCCGTTCATGATGATTGCCGTGAAGGAAAAAGATGGAATGCATGAGAAAATAATTCCCGTGAATTTTAGTCCGTATCTGAAAAATAAATTCCAGGCAACTATCGATGCTGAAGGGAAGGGGAAAATTTCAGTTGAATTAAAAGGTTATATCGCTAACGCTATTGAAAAGGTAGAGGAGAACACTGAAGGTGGAACTGATTTACTGGAATTAATCGTGGCTTCTGAATCTGGTCGAAAGAAGGAATTCATTGCAAATGGTGAATCCTTAAAAATCGGTCAGATTACGATTGCGTTCAATACTGATAAATTTCCCGGAGCTATTCAGGTTATGGAACAGGGTGGAGTAGTGAAGATACATTCACCCTTTGATATCACGCAATCGAACATGGCCGAAAAGACCAGTGTGACCATTCCTTCAGATTCTACTGCAGAATTTGTCAAAGGAAGATTGTACAATGTGCAGGACGCGGTTTTCTTTTTTGCAAACAATTACCATCGGGCGACACGTAAGCTGGTGAGTTCAGAAGGTGAAGAAACAGGTTCTGATGCTTTGGATCTGGCTATATCAGACCGCGCGAAGACGGAAAATGTTCAGCTCTTGTTTTCTCCTGACCAGGTAGCTGAATATTCGACATTTAAAGTGAATGGCTATCCGGTAAACATTGCCTACGGTAAAAATGAAATACAACTTCCCTTCTCGATTTTCCTGAAGAAGTTCATCCTGGAGCGTTACGCGGGATCTGAAAGCCCTTCTTCGTATGCCAGCGAAGTGATGGTAGTAGACAGCAGAACAGGAATAAAGCTGAACCATCGTATTTTCATGAACAATGTGCTGGACTATGATCAATTCCGGTTTTTTCAATCTTCATATGATCAGGATGAAAAGGGAACCATCCTTTCTGTGAATCATGATTTTTGGGGCACATGGATTTCTTATATAGGTTACATTTTGCTTACCCTTGGATTCATCATTACACTCTTCAATCGTCGTTCACGATTCCTTACTCTCAGGCATAATATCGCGATTCTTCGCAGAAGCAGAAAGGCGGTTTTGCCCCTGCTTGCTTTGCTTGCACTGAGTACGACAGTGTTTGGAGAAGATAAAATATTGCCGGTTGTCAATGCGGAACATGCAGAAAAATTTGGACACCTCATTACGCAAACCATCGACGGACGTTTTGAACCGGTAAATTCTCTTGCATACGATGTTCTCCACAAAATTACCAGAAAGGATAAGTTTTTTATAGAAGAAAGAGGAGAGATGGACGCCATGCAGGTATTCATGGACATGATGCTGAATCCGGAGTTCTGGAAAAAACAGAAACTTGTATACATTAAAGAACAATCCGTCAGGGATTTGATTGGAATTACTACCAAAACGGCTTCATTCCTGGATTTCTTTGATGAAAAATCACAGTACAAATTACAGAGCTACGCGGAATCAGCATTCCGGAAGAAACCTGTTGAACGCAATAATTTTGACAAGGAAATAATTAAAGTGGATGAACGCATGAATGTGTTCATGATGGTCTTTCAGGTAAATATTCTGAAAATATTTCCAGAGCAGAATTCCCCGAATAACAAGTGGGTGAGTTGGGATGAAAAAGCAGCAAATGTTCCACTGCAGGGAGTTGTGAAAGTAATCAATCAGGATTTGCAATTGCCAGTTCTCAATTACAACAACCTGATGCGGGAATATTTCAGGGAAGTTTTGAAAAGTATGGAGTCAGGTGATTACACCCGCCCGGAAAAAATTCTTGTTTACATCTCAGGAATTCAGCGTCAGGGAAAAGACGCAAGTTTGTTGCCTTCTGAAAGTAAAATTGACCTTGAAATATATTACAACAAGGCACAGATCTTTATTGTACTGCGCAATGTTTATTCTGTACTCAGTCTTATCCTCTTGTTGCTTGCATTTATTGATAATGTAAAAACTAAAAAAAGCAAATTGATCACTGTGATGCTGAATGTAAGCATCTTCCTTCTTGGTTTGGCATTTTTGTATCACACATTCGGGATGGCCTTGAGATCCTACCTTCTCGGTTATGCGCCATGGAGCAATGGTTACGAAGCTTTGTTATTGGTCGCATGGGGAACATTACTTGCCGGATTCAGCTTTATCCGTTATTCCAAGATTACTCTTGCCGCTACATCTTTATTGGCATTCTTTATATTGATGACAGCGAGTCATAGCAGTTACGATCCTCAGCTTACCAATCTTACCCCTGTATTGAAATCATACTGGTTAATCATTCACGTGGCTGTTCTTACCATCAGCTATGGATTTCTGGGTTTAGGATTTGTACTTGGGATCATGAATCTTTTCCTATATATTTTTAAGACAAAAGAGAACCATAAACGTCTGGATATGCTCATCCTCGAATTGACTCATATCAATGAGATGAACATGACTATAGGAATTGTTCTCGCGACGGTTGGTACTTTTCTTGGCGGTGTTTGGGCGAATGAATCCTGGGGAAGGTATTGGGGATGGGACGCGAAAGAGACCTGGGCTTTGATTATTGTAATCACGTATACTTTGTTATTGCATTTGCGATTCATTCCAAAATTAAGTGGAAAGTTTCTCTTCAATGTTGCTTCTGTACTGAGTTATGGAAGTGTACTGATGACATTTTTCGGAGTAAATTATTTTCTCTCCAAAGGAATGCACAGTTATGGAGCCGGTGATCATGCAATATTCCCGCTTTGGGCCTGGATCGCGATATTCTCTATAGTTCTATTAATGGTTGTCGCGAAAATCCGGGATACAAGAATTCACAATCACATTGATTCAAATACACATTGATTTCTCTTAATAGAAAATAATTATCCAATGAAAAATATAGCTCTCTTAGTAATTCTAATAACCTTATTCACTGCTTGCCAATCTGATCAGAAGGCTGACCAATCCACTGCGAAATCAGGTGTTCACATGGCAATGGTAAAGGATGTTTTGCAAACCAATCAATACACTTACCTGAATGTGATGGAAAATGGAAAAGAAGCATGGCTCGCTTTGCCTAAAATGCAGGCCACAGCCGGTGAGACGTATTATTACAAGGATGGTTTGGTCATGAAAAATTTTGTAAGCAAAGAGTTGAACAGAACCTTTGATGAAATTCTCTTTCTGGACAATATCAGTAGTAGTCCTGAAATAACGGAGAAGACAGAAACCTCTGCAATGCAGGCAGAAGCCAATGTATCATCCGGTGGAATGTCTGAAACTGCACCCGCAACTTCAGAGGAAGCTGCTCCTTCAACGATGCATACTGTCGTCGTGAAAGAAGTATTGCAGACCAATCAGTATACGTATTTAAGGGCAACAGAAGCCGGCAAAGAAATCTGGCTGGCAGTAACCAAAATGGATGCTTCGGTTGGTGATACGTATTATTTCCAGGGCGGACTGAAGATGACAGCTTTTGCAAGTAAAGAGTTGAAAAGAACGTTTGATGAAATATTATTTGTTGATAATCTTTCCAAACATCCGGGTGCGACTACTGCAGCAGTTGAAGTCAACACTCAAAATAAGCAATCCGTTTCAACAGGTTCATCTGTTCAACCTGAAAAGAAAGGAGTGAATGTCAAACACGATAAAGACGATATCACCATTGCAAGCCTGTATGAGAACAAAGCGAAATATGCCGGGAAATCTATCAAGGTAAAAGGACAGGTTACAAAATTCAATTCCGGAATCATGAAGAAGAACTGGATCCACTTGCAGGATGGAACTGAATATTCAGGAAAATTTGATTTTGTCGTGACTACAGACCAGGAAGTCAAAGTCGGGGATAAGGTTACAGTTGAAGGAACGATCACCCTTGATAAAGATTTTGGCTTCGGATATTATTATGAAGTATTGATGGAAGATGCCAAATTAAATAAATGAACACATTAAAGTTTATTGATATGTTACCAAGATTCTTTATTGGAATAATATTTATTTCATTTTCTGTTTTCGCCGGATGCAAATCCGAACAGGAAAGAAAAGTTCCGGACACTCCGGCTGTTGACCAACCCTTAAATGATTTTGCACTTCTGGAAGAGGAACTCAGCAAGGATACTTCGAATGTGGAAATGAGAACGATGCTTGCTACGAGGTATTATTCTTCAGGAGATCTGATCAAGGCGGCTTATCATTTCCTGAAAATTTACAATCAGGATCCAAAGAACTATGTGGCCCTGACCAACCTAGGGAATATTTATTATGATAGTCAGCAGGACATTAAAGCGATTGAATTTTATGAAAAAGCTCTGGCAATTGATCCTACCGACATCAATATCCGTTGCGATCTGGCAACCTGTTATTCCAATGTCAATAAAATGAAAATGGCGATTCAGATTCTGGAAGGAAATATCCGCATGGATGCCCGACATAGTAAATCACATCACAATCTATCGGTTATTCTCAGGAAGAATGGCGAAATCGAAAGAGCTGATAAGGAATTGGCTATTTACAAATCTCTTTCCGGAAATACTCAGTAATTAATTCTGTATAATAATTCCACAAAATGAAAATTCTTCAGAGTCTCCTGCTTGTTTTGGTTTTGTTGATCTCGAGCGCCGTGTTTGCGCAGGACTCTCCGCGTTATTACAAACACAAAGTAGTTCTTGATTCTGTTCTGCAGACGAAGAACTATACGTACATGAAAGTAAGGGAAGTGATGGATGGCAAGGATTCTTCATTGTGGCTTGCATTGCCATTGGTAGAGCCAACAGTAGGGATGAATTACTATTATGAAAGTGGTTTGCAAATGGGAGAATTTCAGAGTAAGGAACTGAACCGGACCTTTAGTGACATTTTATTTCTTGGTGGATTGAGCACCAGTCCTGAATTTTCAAGTAAAACAATTATTCCCGTTCCTGCAGCTGCCGCGGATACGGTTCCTGTGGATACAACTCCGATTGTGAAGCACACTGTTGTTGTGAAGGAGGTACTTCAAACAAGTGGTTATTCATATTTGAGAGTCATGGAAGGAGATAAAGAGGAATGGTTGGCCATTGTAAAAATTCCGGCGAAGGTCGGACAGGTTTATACCTATGATGACGCGGCTCCGATGACAAATTTTTTCAGTAAAGAGCTGAACAGAAATTTCAAAGAGATTTTATTTCTCGCGAAACTGACATTGAAAGAAGAGGAAGGGAAAAATTCATCCGGACATGAAGGTGATTCGAGAAAGACTTCAGTGAAAGCTGTTCCTGAACATGGTATCAAAATTGAAGCGATCCCGGGAGGAACAAGTATCGCGGATTTGTATGCAAGTAAGCAAAACCTGCGTGGAAAAAGTGTGAAAGTAAAAGGCCAGGTTGTAAAATTCAGTTCCGACATCATGGGAAGAAACTGGATTCACCTTCAGGATGGCACACAGTTTTCGGGCAAGTTTGATTTGACGGTCACTTCCGATC
This sequence comes from uncultured Flavobacteriales bacterium, assembly GCA_964391495.1. Taxonomy (GTDB): domain Bacteria; phylum Bacteroidota; class Bacteroidia; order AKYH767-A; family 2013-40CM-41-45; genus JADKJP01. The sequence continues at coordinate 11,275 of CAYMMN010000003.1, forward strand.
AATTTGCAAAGGAAGGGGACGTCATCACGATTGAAGGAATCGTGGATCTGGATAAAGATTTTGGTTCCGGATATTTTTTCGAGGTGATTCTGGAGAAGGCGAAAGTGGTGAAATGAGAATTTTAGTTCTCCTACTGAGATCAATTGAATAGGAGTTTGATTTTTAAGAGGGAATTTGAATTCGTTGTTAATTTCCAGGCTTCATTTGTGCATAATTATTTTAGGAAATAGCCCTGTTTTTTTGTATACTTGTATTTGATTTAAAACGTTTTTCTTTTGCTCATTTTATTCTTCATGGTCTTATAGTTTAAATTCAAAGTCATGAAAACTCCAAACAAAAAATCAGAGAACATTATAAAATCCGACAGGAAGTTGGATGCTTCTGAATTGAAAAAAGTAAAAGGTGGACAAACTCCTTTGCATCGCAACACCCAAATTAAAGGAAAAGGTCAAATTTCTTAATGCATTTGAATAGTTCCTGATTCTTGAATATTCAGGTGCTTAATGTTGTAATGCCGGAATTGATTATTTCGGAAGGGAAAACTTTTTCATAAGAGTTCATTCGGTGAAATGAAACTCTTGCATGGTTTTATTTTCATCATTGAAAATATATCGGGTTTTTGAACCTTTCTATACTTGATTTTTTCCGTTCATTCAGCAAGTTGAATAAGGCATTCTTGAATCCACAAGAGAAATGCTAAGTGGTAAAATTCAACCACTTGAATCCCATATTAAACTTACCAATGAAGCTTGTTTGCGTTTTTCGCTTGAAATTCCTATGCTTGTTTATTGATTTCCCTTATTGAAAGGCCCACCGGTCTTAAGGAATTAATTATATTTGGCTCAAAGCGTACAGGTTTATTCGATAATTTGTCAAAACCCTATGCTTGGAAAGATTGAATTATTGGAATTAGGCAAAAGTAATTGGCTTTGATGAATCTTTGAGATAGGCCGGATCTAGTAGAATTGATTTAAATTGAATCATTTGTGAAGTTAAACAAGTCTTTTCCCTTTATACAACAAACCGGAATGATGGAATGTGGCACGACCTGTCTTGCCATGATTTTCAAGCATTACGGGTATTACAACATCCAGACTTTGCTGACCAAGCTCGGCGAAGTCACCACTGAAGGAACCAGTTTGTACAATATGGCTCAGCTTGCTGAGCAATTTGGTTTTAAGGCGGATGGTTATGAATTGCACGCTTACGAACACCTTGCAGAGGTTCAAATGCCCTGCATCGCGCATTATAACGGGGTACATTTTATTGTTATTTACAAATGGACCAAAACTCATGTTTGGATTGCTGATCCTGCTTATGGAAAGGATAAGCTGACCAAGAAAGAATTCCTCAACCGTTGGAACGGTATCATCCTCGTTGTTGAACCTACGCCGGAGATTTTCAAGAATAAGGATCTGACGGAAGCGGTGGAAGAATTTATGAAGGAGAAGAAATCTCTCTGGAAGAAATTCTATGCTCCGGTAATCACATCCTTGAAACCTGTTATCATCGAGGTGCTGCTGGCTACTTTCTTTTTGCAATTTCTGGGATTGGCGATTCCGTTCTTCACTCAGCTCATTGTTGATGATGTCCTTGTGAATCAGAACAAACAGCTGCTGGTCGCGATCCTGGTCGGGATGTCGGGTATTTTTCTCACGCAGATTCTGTTGATTTATGTCCGAAATGTTTTGCTGATACAATTGCAGATTAATTTTGAGCTGGATTTCTTCAGTCGGTTTTTCAGACACTTCATTTCGCTCCGGCAGAAGTATTATGACAACAACAAGCGTGAAGATTTTATGGCACGTTTCCAGGAGAACATCACCATTCGTCAGTTGGTGAATCCTGCGGTGATAGAAAGTATCGTGGATATCTTGTTTATCCTGCTTTACCTGCCGGTTTTGTTGTTTTACAATCTGAAGCTGGGATTACTGGCGCTGTGTTTTGTAGTCATCTTCTTCATCTTCACTTTATACTATGCACCGGTGATGCGTTTGCTTGTGTACAAAGTATTCTACAAAAATCTTGAAACACTCGGGGAGTTTCTTGACTCTCTTCTCGGTATAAAAACGGTGAAGCTGTTGTCGCTCGAGAATTTTAAATTCTGGCAATGGAAGAATAAGTATAAAAAAGCGTTGAATGTGGTCATGGCTTCGGAATCGAAGAACGCGATGTTGCATTCTTTGCAGCGCAGTCTGTTTTACCTGAGCCAGATTTCAATTTTCTGGCTGGGCGCTTACATGACTTTTAACAATGAAATCACCATCGGTCAGTACCTGGCCTTTACCGCGATTTTTGTGGTGGTGATGAATTCACTGAACAGTCTGGGCCTGATCTGGTACAACATCACGGAACTCTGGGTCAGTCTTGGCCGTCTGAACGAAGTGTTGATGCAGGAGACAGAGAACACGAACATGCTTGAGCTGGTGAACAATTTCAGCACTGATAAAATCACCCTCAGGAATTTGCATTTCAAGTACAGCGCATCTCAGGATGATTACACAATCAAGAATATCAACCTGGAAGTTAACAAGGGAGAATCCATAGGTATTGTTGGAAGAAATGGTTCCGGTAAAACGACACTCGTGAAATTGCTGGTAAATCTTTATCCTGAATATGAAGGTGAAATTCTTGTTGACCAGCATGAATTAAGAAAAATCAACCCGACTGCATTGCGTTCCAAAGTATTTTTGTTCCCACAGGATATTTACATTTTCTCCGGGACAATTAAAGAGAATATTCAATTTGGTAATCTGGATGCGGATCTGGACGCGATTATTCAGGCCGCGAAGCTTGCCAACCTGCACGATTATGTGAAGAGTCTGTACCTCGGCTATAATCACAAAGTAGGGGACACAGGAGGAAATTTATCGGGTGGACAAAAGCTCAAAATCGGCTTTGCCCGATTGTTCCTGAGTAATCCGGATGTGATTATCCTCGATGAAGCCAGTAGTATGCTGGATATTGAGTCAGAGACCATCATCATGAATAATATCCGGACTCATTTCAAAGGGAAGACGATTATTTCCATTGCTCACCGTCTGAACACATTGAAAAACGCTGACCGTGTCTGGGTTCTTGAACAGGGTGAAATTGTTGAAGATGGTCACCACGATGAATTGATAAAGCTGAATGGTTTGTATTATAAATTTATGAAGACGTATGTCGACTATTGATTTGGTCTGAAAGGAGCATTCATCTCAAAAGCATGCATGATTGTTCCGGGAAGATCAAAACGAAATGAAAACACATGGCAGAGACTGACGAATTAGATCCACAACAATACGAACGAATTTATTGGGACGAAGATGTTCCGGTGAAAGATGTTCGTAAAAGTGCCCTGCGTAAACTTGTTTACATAGGCGGTGGCTTGTGTCTGTTATTTTCCATCCTCGCGATCTTTATAAAATTTCCTGATCAGGTAGAACTTCCATTTGTTGTGAAGAGTGATCAGTCTGAAGAGATCTACCGCTTTTCATATCCTGTTTATATCCTGGAAAGTTATACTGAGCCCGGGAAAGCGGTTACCAAAGGTCAGACCTTGATGCGTATCACTTCTCCGGAGATCGTAGCGCTTGTCAACAGCTATGTGGAAGCGGAAAAGAACTTGCAGATTTTTTCGAATCAAAAAGTTCTTTCGGTTCAAAAGCAAAAAGAAATGATAACCACCCGGATCCGGAAGAACGATTCACGGATTCAGGAGACTGAGCACGAATTGCAGGTGCTTGACAGTACCTGGAAGAGCAATTCTGCCAGATTGCAATACGAGAGTGAGGATGCCGCGCAGAAGTATGAACTGAACAAAAAGCTTTTTGATGAAGGGCATATTTCAAAATACGAACTGGTAGAATCCGAAACCAAAAAACTCAAAGCAGCTGACGCGCTTACGAGCGCACGTCAGGAATACCAGAAAGCTAAATTTAATCTGAGCTCGATGAACGAGCAATCTCTCCTGGACAACAGCAGTTTTGGCGATGAACTTGGTAAACTGGCAATTGATACAAAATATGATTCTATTTCACTTGTCAATCAATACGAACTGGCAAAAAATAAAATCCGGAATACATTCGGCGATTTTCAGCTGGTCGATAATGATCTGATCCTGGTTGCAAAAGCGAATGGAGTTATCTCCTATATTTTTGATGGAGAAAAGCAGTTGAAGGAAGGTGGCATTCTTTTAAAAGTGATGTATAGCAGTTCTTCTCTGTATGCCTGGGTGAAAAGTCCGCCTGCATTGGTTGGCCGTGTGAGAGTAAACAATCGTGCAGTTCTGAAAGTTTCTTCATTTCCGTTTTATGAATGGGGAACAATTCAGGGACATGTCGATAATCTAAGTCTTACACCTGATGAGAATGGATCTTTCTCCATGAAAGTGAAGATGGATAATTTTGGCCATCTGAAAAACATGGTTCAAATCGGAATGAATGGAAGCCTCACGGTAATTTTAGAAGAAAAGACTTTCTATCAATATCTGTTTAACGATATGAAGAAGGTTTATTACGAAGCTACCGCTCAATAAATGGCAGGATACTTCTAAATCTATTTTTGAATCAAAAAAAATTACACTTCTGTTTTTTCCCAATGATTAAATTCGGAAGTGGTATGGAAATGGATTCCCGCTGCGCTTTGCTTAATGAGTTTCATCATCCAGTCATTTTCTGAAAAATACACCGGACGGTTTTCTTTGTCGTAAGCTATCGCATTCGCTCGCTGACTGATGAATTGATCCAGTTGCGCGTTGGTATCCGCGGTGATCCAGTAGGCTTTGTTGAAATTGAGCGTACGGAAATCGCTCTTGGCGCCGTATTCGTGTTCGAGTCGGAATTTGATTACATCAAACTGCAGTTCGCCGACAGTACCGATGATTTTCCGGTTTCCGGGTTGTTGTGTGAAAAGCTGAGCAACGCCTTCTTCGGTCAGCTGCTGAATACCTTTTTCGAGCTGCTTTGTTTTGAAAGGGTCTCTGTTTTCAACTTCCTTGAAAATTTCCGGAGAAAAGCTTGGAATGCCTGTATAATGAAGCATTTCTCCCTCTGAAAGAGTATCTCCGATTTTAAAAATTCCATTGTCGTATAAACCTACTACATCGCCGGGGAAAGCTTCGTCGATCAGACTTTTTTCATTGGCCATGAATGTTGTCGGGTTGTTGAAGCGAATTTTCTTTTCGGTGCGGGTATGGAAGTAAAATTTATTGCGTTCAAATTTACCCGAGCAGATTCTTAGGAAAGCGATCCGGTCGCGGTGATTTGGATCGAGGTTGGCGTGAATTTTAAAAACGAATCCTGAGAATTTATTTTCCGTGGCCAGTACTTCGCGCTCGACAGCTTCCCGTGAAGAGGGTGGGGGAGCGATCTCCAGGAAAGTTTCCAGCATTTCCCGAATTCCGAAATTGTTGATGGCACTGCCAAAGAAGACAGGAGCGAGTAATCCGTCGCGGTACAATTCGCGATTGAAAGGTTCAAAAACACCTTCGATCAGGTGTACATCTTCGCGGAGTTTTTCAGCGAATTTTTCCCCAATGAGCTCCGGGATTTTTTCATCTTCGAGATTATTGATCTTGGCGATGTTTTCAGAAATTTTTGTCTTGCTTGGTTCAAAGAGATTCATCTGGTTGTTGTACAAACTGTATACACCTTTGAAAGATTCTCCCTGGCTCACCGGCCATGTAAGCGGACGCACGTGGATCTGTAATTTTTCCTGCAATTCATCTAGCAGATCAAAAGGATCTTTTCCTTCACGATCCATTTTATTGATGAAAATGATTACCGGTGTATTTCTCATCCGGCAGACATTCATTAGTTTTTCCGTTTGTTCCTCGACACCTTTGATACAGTCCACAACAAGAATTACAGAGTCAACCGCTGTGAGTGTACGATAAGTATCTTCCGCAAAATCTTTGTGACCGGGAGTATCGAGGATATTTACACGGTGGTCCATGTAATCAAAGCCCATCACGGAAGTAGCAACGGAGATTCCCCTTTGCTTTTCAATTTCCATGAAGTCGGAAGTCGCTGTCTTGCGGATTTTATTGCTTTTTACAGCACCTGCAGTAACAATCGCGCCACCAAAAAGGAGGAATTTCTCGGTAAGGGTTGTTTTACCGGCATCCGGATGACTAATAATTGCAAATGTTCTGCGTTTGGCGATTTCTTTTTCCAGCTCCATACCTTGATTTCCCGGCATTTATCCCGGGCTTCGATTTGCGGCAAAAGTAGGAGGTTTTTTCGATTTTTCAGAGATAATCTGAGTCATTATTTAGTGATAGCGATTTCTACATTATAATGGAATCCAAAATTTATTTTTCTGTTGATGTGTTTGATAGGATATAGCATTAATTCAGAGCTTATTTTTTGTTGATATTGTTACCTTGTTTTAAAAGACGGATTTGTTGTTATTTATTTTTTGAAAATTAGTTGTAAGAGCGTGTTTAATAAAAGATCAGATGATATCATTTTATTCTCATTTCATATTCAATGAACAGAATTGAAACTATCCCGCAGTGACAAAATTTCTGTTGAAAATAACTGAAATATTTTTCAACTGGTATCCAAAAATTGACAACTGAACTGTATTGAAATACAAGTGGAAGTATAGCAGGATAAGTGCGTAAATTTCGATTAGGAATTTTTTTTTCTGTGCTTATGTTTGTGGAAGATTTTCGATTACCGAAAAGAGTGCAACGAGGCTAGAAGAGTTCCTGATTAGGAAGACCGAATTGAGCGCTAACAGGAATTGAGAATTCCGGCTTATTGCTAAAAGAGTATAAATAGTGGTATTGATATGTTTAACCTGAATACATACTTTATTTCCCTTTACCAAGTTTTTTGGCCATTCGGCCAAATTCCTGCTGGTGGTTTTACCCAATGTCAAGCAGATATATGCCCTATTTAAGGGTAAAATCAAAGTAATTACTTGACAATTAGAGATTAAAGTATATCTTGGAGACCTGAAAAAGAGGTGTTTTAACATTTCGAATTTCAGGTTCCAGGTTCCGGATTCATCCGGATTTGTTCAAACTTTCCTGCTAAACCGGACTAACGTCCTCAATATATGTAATTGTTAAAGGATTGCATTGAATTGCCTGTAAGTTAAAGTCCAGAGTTAAATGCCGGATTGAGTTGAGTTCTGGCAGCAATTTAGGATTGCTGAAGAAGCATAATGGATTGCTATGAACATTTTATTTTCTTTTTAAAACAAACACACCTAAATAACATGAACACACCATTTCGAATTAATTTCCAGGGAGTATCGACAAGGCTTCGAAAATTATCCTCGTCACTTTTACTCTTCACATTTTGTTTCATTCTGTCAGGACAGTTTAATGCTGTTGCACAGACAAGAGTGACCAACATTAATCCGGGTCCGGGAAGCTCGACTCCTCAGTACATGACCTTGTTTCAGGGTGAACTGTATTTTAGTGCGGACGATGGAACGAATGGAGCGGAGTTGTGGTCATTCAATGGAACTACTTCGACTCTCAAAGCCGACATTCGTAGTGGTGCACTTGGATCCAATCCTGCATTTCTTAAAGTTTACAATAACAAATTGTATTTCCAGGCAGATGACGGAACCTTTGGAACTGAGTTGTTTGTTTATGATGGAATATCTGCTACACGTGTCTCGGATATCAATGCAGGTACAGGCAACTCTAACCCTCAATCCTTGTATGTTTACGGAAGTAAACTGTATTTTAATGCAACAACTCCGGCTACCGGTGCAGAATTGTGGTCGTACGATGGAGTAAGTGTGAGCCTCGCTGCCGACATCATTACAGGCGCAACGGGATCTTCACCTTCAGATTTCTGTACTTATGGAGGTGATTTATTTTTCTCTGCTTCCGCCGCAACCAATGGTATTGAACTCTGGAGATACAATGGTGTTACGGCTTCACAGGTGTCGGATATTAATCCCGGTAGCAACAGTTCCTCGCCACAATATTTGACAGTTTACAATGGTAACTTATTCTTTAGTGCTGATAATGGTACAGCCGGTCGTGAATTGTTCAAATACGATGGCGCCACTGTCAATCTATTAACGGATGTTAATCCCGGTCCAGCTAGCGGTAACCCTATCAATTTAATTCTATCAGGTGGGTTTTTATATTTCCGTGGAGATGATGGTGTGAATGGTCAGGAAATCTGGGCAAGCAATGGGAACTTTTCAAGTATGTTGTCGGATGTAAATAACGGTTCCGGCGGCTCCGCAGTTTCTTCACCAGCGATGGTGACCTACAACGGAGGACTTTATTTTGCGGCTAATGTTCCCAGTCTTGGCACTGAGATTTGGTCCTGGGTGCAACCCAACGTTTCACCAATGGGTGAAATAATCATTGGCCCCGGATCGGCAAATCCATCGGAACTCACCATTTATCATAATCGCTTATATGTACGTGCTGATGAAGGTTCCAATGGTGCCGAATTGTGGGAATACAATTTGCCAACACCAAATTATTCATTTCGTACAGCAGGCAGTGGAAGTTGGAATTCTCTTTCAACCTGGGAAATGTTTGATGGTACCTATTGGGTTCCTTCAGACAGTATTCCAAATGGATTGAATGGAGGAACAATTACAATTCGTTCCGGACATTTCGTTTCAAATAATTCTCAAAATATCGATGCTGATCAACTGGTGGTTGAAAACGGAGCTTCAATATTTATTTCCGAAGGAACACTCCACATTCTTGAAGGAACCGGAACAGATCTGATTTGTGACGGTACTTTAAATATCAACACAGGCTCTATCGTATGTGACGGAACCACAGAATTTACCGGTAACTCTTCTTTCAATTGGGGCGGGATGACTCATGTGGGTGGTACCGGAACAATAAATGTTCAGCCGGGATGTTCATTCTCCATAAATAATAATAACGATCATGCACTTGAAGGCGGAGTTGTCCTAAATAATTATACAGAATGTGATTTCAGTTCATCAGGAATGTTCACAATCACCGATGGCTCTGTATTCAACAATTATAGTGTCTTTAATATTTCCAATAGTGGAAATTTTAATTCTGTTCCTACTAATGGAACATTCAATAATATGGCAGGCGGGCAACTGGTTAAATCCGGAGGTGGGGTAACGACATTTGCTTCAGGCTGTACGTACAACAATTTCGGCTCCCTGTATGTGAATGCCGGTACATTGAGTATTGATGGAAGCAGCGGAGCATTTACAGGATATGTTCAGACTGAATTAGGAGCAGAACTTGCAGGTAATGAGTTAATCTTTACAGGTGACACCATTCAGAATAATGGTTTGATCAGCATTGTCGCTTTAAGCCTGGAAGGGCCAAACATGCAGTATATTCTTGGTACCGGGCAATTCTCGGATTTGCGATTCAATAACGCTGCCGGATTTAGTCTGGAAGGCGATCAAACTGTAAATGCGAATTTGTTTTTTGATCTTGGATTGGTGCATACAGGTGCAAACAGTTTGCGAATTGGTGGGACCTGTGCGGTCTCCGGTGCTTCTGATTTGTGCTATGTTGTCGGTAACCTGCAACGCTTCCTGGATGGCTCTGTAACTCTCACGTATGATATAGGTGATGCGGATGCATATACTCCTGTTACTTTGAGTGGTTCTGTTTTTCCAGGCGGATACATTCTTGCCAGAACAGAAGCAGGTGACCATCCTCAAATTCTAACTTCAGGCATTGATCAGGATAAAAGCGTAAACAGATGGTGGACCATCACTCCGCTTTCCGGAGGTGTTCTGGGTTTGGATGTATTTCTCACATGGAAAGCAGCAGATGTTGATCCGGCTGCTGATCCATTTAGTTTCGTTTGTTCAAAATATGATGATCCGACATGGATCAATGTTCCTGTTACCGGAAATGATAACCTTTCCATTACAGTTTCAGCAATTCAAACCTTCAGTGATTTCCAGATCGGAGAAGCTTTACCTCCGGCACCTGGTCAGGCCTTGCACTTTGATGGTGCGGACGATTATGCAGAAGGTCCGGTTGAATTGATCCCTGTAAATAACAGTCCATTCACTGTATCTGTATGGGCTCAATACGATAGTCCGGTCATGGGTGAAATGAAGACCATGATATCACAGGGCCGACATTTTTATATCGGACAAAATTTCGATGGAACGATTCGCGTAGGGGATGAATGGTATACAGATCTCGCATTTCCGATTGATGCGAGCTGGCACAACTATGTTGTCGTTCGTTCAACTGATAATACCTACCTGTATCTCGATGGAAATCTGATCGCGACAAAAGGTAGTGCTATTCCTAGTCCGACCAATTCTCCTCCCCTTAATCCTACAGCAACGTTCCTAGTCGGTTCACAATGGGGCATTGGTGAATACTGGAGAGGAAGTATTGACGAGGTGAGGGTGTGGGACAGAGCTTTGTGTCCGGAAGAAATCATTTCCAACTGGACTTGCGAAATTTCTCACAATGAATTAGGCCTGATCGCGGCATACAATTTCAATCAGGGTCTTGCGGGTGCTGATAATACTACACCGATGGTGGATGTGCTGATTGATTCCAGCGGTAATGGTAACAATTGTAACTTATTCAATTTCGATCTCACCGGAGGCGTGTCTAACTGGATTGTTCCGGTTGGATTTAGTATGCCGGGAGGCTGTGTGCCAATAATAACTGCAACAGCTTATGCAGATACTGATCTTGATGGTTTTGGTGATTTGAACAACTCAATCACAATTTCTGCTGTTTGTGATCCTCCAACCGGTTATGCGCTCGATGCAACAGATTGCGATGACAATAATAATCTTGTTCATCCTCCATTTGCCCTGCCTTCCGGTGCTGCAGTATATCTTCCTTTTAATGGAAATGCGGATGATAGCGGTCCATTGACGAATAATGGGATTGTTCATAACGCAACACTCACAACAGATCGTTTTGGAACACCTAACAGTGCATATTCATTCAATGGCACTGATGCGTATATTGAAGTTCCGAATACCGGAAGTTTCAATGTGTCCGACCTGACATTGTCTGCATGGATCAATACGAATCCATTGTCTCCTGCCGGAGAAATGGCTGTTATCTCCAAGGGATATGGCGGAGGTTCAGCAAATGCATGGAGATTCGGAGTAGAAAATTCAGATCATTACATCTTCAACTATTTCGGTGCTGACCCTGCGTCTGCATACATCGATGAATCTTTTAGTTCGGGTGGTGGATGGCAACATATTGCGTTTACGTTTAGTCCAAACAGTTCTATTGCCAAAATTTATGTTGATGGTAGTTTGGTACGGAGTCTTGCATTCCCTTTAATCAGTTTTGGTACGGATGGCCATTCTTTGATAATCGGTGCTGATGAAACACCAGTACTTGGCAATTTCTTTAACGGAGAGATTGATGAGGTGATGGTTTTTGGAAGAGAACTTACTGCAGATGAAATCATGAAGATCTATTCCGGCAGCGCGAATGGAAATGAGGTATTGAATGGAATCGATGATAACTGTAACGGTTTGATTGACGAAGGTTTCCTGAACACACTTGTTGTTGAAGAAAACGGAGCCGGTGGCGCGTATACCAACTTCGCGGATGCACTCGCTGCAGCAAATAGTGGCGATTCAATTCTTGTTTATCCACGCGCAGGCGGAGCGGAATATGTTGAAAATATTTCTGCGCCGGGAAAAACGAACCTGAAAATTTTCAGTGCTGTGCCGGGTGAGAAATATCATATTACAGGTAACGTTGACATGGGTGGCGCATGGAATATTAACGGAGCTCAGATCACAGGGAATATCAATAACGAATCTCCTGAGTTCGATTCACTATATATCACCAATTGTACTGTTTACGGATATATCAAACTTGATCTATGCAACGGGATTCCTCTTTTAGAAGGAGACTCTGTAATCACAACTACTAACGATCCATCAATTATTACCGGCAGAGGTTTGGTTCGTGGTTGTTATATGTATGCAAATGGAGGCGGAGGTGCTCTTCAGATCAATAACTCATCAAACACCGGTGATCAGATTCAGATTGTCGGTAACCAGATGTACATGACCAGTAACCAGACCGTATTCTTCCTGAACAACAATCAGAATGGAATGTACATCGCGAATAACTTTATGTCCATGCTTTGGCCAAGTGGAGGTCAGGGTGCAGACGGGTTTACAAGCTATGGTGCTTATTACAGTGGGCTAACGAATTATTTCATCAACAACACAATCAAGAGTACAACGAGTTCATTCCTTGCAACAATATTTCGCGGAGCTCCATTTTGGATTATTAAAAATAACGTGATCAGTATTGAAAATTCTGTTGGAGTTGGTTATGGTATCAATGACGGAGTCCCGGGAGAATTCACGTACAACTATTTCAGAAAATCAACCGGTGGGGGAACGGGCTTCAGTGGCGTTACCGCTGATAATACTAACAACGATACTTCAAATACTATCCTGTCAGAATACGGAAGACCGAACCCCGGTTCAGATGCGATTGACGGAGGTGATCCAAACCCGATATACAATGATATGGACGGATCACGTAATGACGCGGGTTGTTTCGGTGGTGTTACTTCATTGGCGAATTACTTTATAGTTCCATTCCCTGTTTTGCATGCATATTATCAGGATGCTGACGGCGATTCTTTTGGAAATCTGTTTGCAAGCCAATATGCGGTTACACAACCGGTAGGTTATGTAGCAGACAGCTCTGACTGTAACGACGCGGATCCTACAACACAATCTTTACGACCGGTAGTTGTTACTACAGGTTCCGGTACACTTCCTACTTGTTTTGGTCTCAGCGATTCATTATTTGTTGCCGAATACAGTAACCTGCGATATGCAAATTCTGTGATCGCCTTCAGTTCAGAATATTCAACACCTGATTATGGCGCGATTCAGATTCTCGGTGCTCCGGATGTTTATCCATCTTATGGTGACAATACCAATGCTTGGGCTCCGAATTATCAGGATGCTTCACGTGAATATATTGAGCTTGGGTTCGCGAATCCTGCTCCGATTAACTTCGTTGATATTTATGAAACATATGCGCCCGGCACCATTGATACTGTGTACGTGATGAATCCATACACCAGTTCATATCAGGCTGTGTATACTGCAACTGCAGGTTCAATGCCTCAGGAAGCGAATAAACTGCACATTACTTTCCCGCTGACCGCATTTCCTGTTTCTTCTATTCGTATAGCGATGAACTCACCGTTTGTCCATGACTGGAATGAAATTGACGCGGTTGCAATTGGTAATATTATCCCTCTTAGCTACAATACTTATCTGTGGTCAACTTCAGCAACCACCGCGAGTCTGACTGTGAATAGTCCGGGTACATATTCCGCTACTGTAACTTACGGCGGATGTATGGCAACGACAGATGGATTTAATATGAGAGCTTCAACGGTGAATGCAGGACCTAGTTTTGACTGGGAAATTTGCCCCGGAAGTTCAACAATACTGGCGGCAGGTGGAGCGAATTCCTACGTGTGGAGCACGGGTGAAACAACTTCTTTTATCACTGTTTCTCCAACCGATACAGCTACTTATAGTGTTGTGGGAACTGATATTTTCGGTTGTGTCACAGTTGACAGCATTACCATTTATCAATTCGCACCTATTGTTCCGGGAGCAATTATCGTATCCAATGAAACAACTTCCGGCGCGAACGATGGAAGTATTACTGTCGGTCCTGCCAGCGGTGGTGTAATTGGTGGTTATACTTATAATATAACTGACTTCGCTTCCATCAATCAGAACAATCAAACAGGTATTTTTTCAGGTCTTCCTGCAGGTTCATACTATCTTCAAATTACTGATGGTGTTCCTTGTTCTTTTGATACAACGATCATCGTTGGTCTGGGTAATTGCAATCAACCAGAGGTACCTGTAATTTCTGCTTCACAATCTGTTGTTTGTTCAGGTGGCAGTGTTACATTAAGCATTGCTTCCGGTAATCTTAACGATGCAACTGACTGGTACTGGTATGCTGGTTCATGCGGAACAGGAACTCTTGTTGGAAACGGAACATCTATTAACGTCACACCATCGGATACTACTTACTATTATGTAAGAGGAGAAGGTGGTTGTGCAACTCCGGATTCTTGTGCAAGTATTGCGATAGCTGTTGTATTTGGTCCATTTGCATCAGTAGGAGTGACTGCTCCGGCTTGTCATGGTGATGGATTTACAATCAATATTTCCGCGACCGGTGGAGTTCCGCCGTATTTCGGAGCAGGAATTCAAAGCTTTGGTTCTTTTGCATCAGCAGATACAGTCTTTCAATTTATTGTTACTGACAGTATAGGTTGTACTTACAGAGACAGTATCCTTGTCAGTCAACCTGCAGTACTTGTTCTGTCTGGAGTTACAGATAGTACAATTGTTTGCCTTGAAACATCCAACACCGGAAGTTTGTCACTGGTTCCTTCCGGTGGTACACCTCCATATTCACTCACAGGTTCTGATACTACAAATCTTGTTGCCGGAGTGTATTCCTATACACTCACAGATAGCCATGGTTGTTCGCTTACAGCAAATACAGAAGTATTTGTAACGAATTGTATCCTTCCTTATTACAATGCTCCTGACTCCGGAAAAATCAATACAGTTCTCGGACCTGAATTGACGCAGCTGTATGAGAATCCGGATTCAATTGGTCCGGATACCAACAACGTGATTTTCCAATTTGATGATTTTGGATCGGTATTGATTGACGTGATTACAAATGTCAACATGTACTATCCGACTCTTTCTTTGTTACAAACACCTCCATACGGAATGACCGGACTTATTGATAATGGAGATACATCCATTATCATCACGGGTTATTTCCCTGTAGCAAATCTGAAAAAGCTTGATTCCATACCAGCCCTGATCAATTTTGTGAGACCGAATTATTCTGCGGTTTCCAGCGGAGGCTTTATAACCACACAAGGTGACAGAGCTATGAAATCTGATTCAGCCCGTTCCATGTTTGGTCTTGACGGTTCTGGAATTAAGATTGGAGTAATGTCAGATAGTTATAATACGATTTCCGGCAATCCAAAGAATATCGATATCGGTAACCATGATTTACCGGGGCCGGGCAATCCGGATAATGAAAGGGAAGTAGAAGTATTACTTGATTACCCTTATGGAAAAGGATTGGATGAAGGTCGTGCGATGTTGCAAATTGTCCATGATATTGCTCCGAAAGCAACACTGGCTTTCCGTACAGGATTCATTAGTGCAGGAGATTTTGCGGAAGGTATTGTCGCTTTGCAGGAAGATACTTGTAATGTCATTGTTGATGACGTAACATATATTACTGAACCTTACTTCCAGGATGGAATTGTTTCCAGAGCTGTAAATTATGTAAGAGACCTGGGTGTGAGTTATTTCACATCTGCCGGTAACTTTGGTTCCGCTTCATTTGAAGGAGTGTTCAACCCAATGCCTGCACCAGCCGGATTAACCGGTAAAGTGCATGATTTTGGTGGCGGAGATTATTTGCAAAAAATTGGCCTCAAAGCAGGTAATTACACTTTGGTACTGCAGTGGGATGATTCAATTTATTCACTCAAACAATTACCGGGTGCAAGAAATGACTTTGATATTTATCTTACCGATGTAACCGGTACGAAACTTTTTGGACTGAACAGAAAAAATAACTGGGGAGATCCAATTGAGGTATTGCCATTCACGGTAAAATCAAATGTAGATGCGAACATAGTAATTGCACGTACATGGACTCAGGATTCAGTCGCACCGATGAAATTTAAATATGTAGTGTATCGTGGAGATATTACAATTAAAGAATATCCTAACGGTGGTTCTACTATTATCGGACAAGCGAATGCTGAGGGTGCAATGTCTGTCGGTGCTGCGAGGTATACACAAACTCCGGTCTTTAACAATGGACTGGCACCTGTAATTGAGGAATTCTCTTCTGTCGGTGGAACTGCTGTGAAAGGTGTGGTTCGTAACAAACCTGATTTTACAGCTCCTGACGGTGTGAATACTTCCGTGAATTTCTACTCGAAGGATCTGGAGTTTGATGGTATCTATAATTTCTATGGAACATCCTGTGCAGCTCCACATGCTGCCGGAACTGCAGCTTTGATTCTTCAGGCGAAGAAGAAATTCTATACTGAAACCATGCTCCCGGATAGTTTGCGTTCGCTCTTGCAAAGAACTGCAATTGACATGGGACCTGCCGGATTTGATTTCAGCTCCGGATATGGTTTGATTGACGCGACCGGCGCGGTGAGCACATTTGCAACTCCGAAACCGGTGATCGATTCCCTGATGCGTGCCGATACTTCAGTAGTACCCGGTTCGACAACATTTGATGTAATTGTTGGTGGTGCTTATTTCGATGATTCTTCTACCATTTATATGGATGGTACAGCGCTGACGACTACATTCATTGACAATACACATCTGACTGCTACAATCCCGCCGTTCTTCGGTAATCCGATGATTCGTGTGTATACACCACCCACCGTTCCAAATCTGAATGATGGCGGATTCTCGAACGGCTTGTTCTTCTTCAATTCAGTTAGACGTGTACTTAGTATCCAGACGGATAATAAAGTAAAGAAATACGGAGAAAAACTGCCTCAATTCACTGCAACAATTCTCGTTGACGGAAAAGATTTATCGGAGGACAGTCTTACAGCCGCGGATTTAAAACTTGACAATCTTATATTCCAGACTCTGGCTACTGCAGAAAGTGGAGTGGGCTCTTACCAGGTTTCTGCTTCCATGCCTCCATTGAATCTATCGGATCCGGTGGACTATGCTTTGGATTCTCTTTATGAGTATAATTTCTATCCGGGCGGATTGACTATCCAGAAAATGCCAATCGTCATTTCTCCAAAAGACACCACCATGACTTATGGAGATAAGATTGGTGATTTCCAATTCAACTACGTTTATGATCAGAGCAACATTGATCCAAATGACCAGGTTCATTTCCTGGACTCAATCGAACAGAGTCATCAGTTGACATTGTCCAATGCACTTGTGCTTGTAAATCCACGTGTGATTACTAATACACGTGTGATCACCAATTATGATTTTT
>CAYMMN010000004.1:0-25872 GCA_964391495.1 uncultured Flavobacteriales bacterium
AAGAAATCTGCGATGCATTGCCAAAAGCGGAAAACAAAATCTGGCATGCACATCCTGTTTGGTTTCTGGACGGAAATCCCATTGTCGGGTACAGTAAATTGAAAACGTGCATCCGGCTTTTATTCTGGAGCGGACAATCATTTGAAGAAGAAGGGTTACAAAAGGAAGGGTCTTTCAAAGCTGCTGAAATGCGGTATACTTCAGCTGATGAGATTAATATCAAGGATTTAAAACGCTGGCTGAAAAAATCAAAAACAATTCAGTGGGATTATAAAAACCTGATTAAACGCAAAGGTGTGTTGAAAAAACTTGGAGAGTGAAATAACTAGTCATTAACAAGTTTTCCGATAGTGATGACTACCTTGTCGCAAAATTAAATTTTAGATGAAGGCAGTTTGTTTAATATTCACTTTGTTATTCCTATTTTCCTGTAATAACCATAACACTTCAGATTCATCACAGGTAGTTACACAACAATTAGCACAGGACACTACCTCCTCATCCTCTCCCCAAATCGCATCGCTTCCACCCGAAAAGGATCCGAATTTCCAGGATGTAAATGATACAGTTTCACAGTATGGTCCTTACAATATCAGTCGGTCTGTTTTACAGGATAAAAACGGTGTATACTGGTTCGCGACTTGGCAGGGAATTATCTCTTACGATGGGAAAATATTCACAAATCATACACTTAAGGACAGACTAAATCTTTTTCATGTATTTTCTATTCTGGAGGACAGAAACGGGAATCTTTGGTTTGGAATGATCGGTGGCGGTGTTTATCGATATGACGGTAGGAATTTTACCCTGTATACTAACAACGAATATTCCGGCGGGAAATCTGTTACATGCATGCTCGAAGATCAAGCTGGTACAATCTGGTTTGGAACAGACAATGGATTGAGTCGTTATGACGGGAAAGTATTCAGCAATTTTACGACGAAAGAAGGTCTGGGAAGTGATTTTGTAAGTGCCATCATACAGGACAAGGTCGGAAGGATCTGGATCGGGACAAATGGAGGGATCAATATCCTTAACCCTTCAACATCTCTCTGGACCGGAGAAAAAGTATTTGCCACCTTCACAAATAAACAGGAGGGAACATCTTTTCACAATGTTCGGACATTGCAGGAAGATAAAACCGGAAGAATCTGGATCGGAAGCCAGGAAGGCTTGAGTGTCTTTGACGGGTTGACTATTTCCAGTCTATCGACCAATTTCATTGGAAATATGTTTGAAGATCCTGCAGGAAATATCTGGTTGAGTGAAGCGGATCCGAAAAAAGCCAAAATGACTCTTGTAAGGTTTGACGGAAAGGCCTACACCGAAATTTATTCAAGTACCCAGGTTTTTGGGATCACTCAGGATAAGAACGAGAATATCTGGTTCGGAACGGAACATGGCATACGGCGTTATGATGGGAAGTTGGTTGAGAGTTTTTTGGAAAAATAGACCGGAATTGATTGCGACAGACCTTATTGCTTTTCTTATGAAAGAGGTTTCATTCTTTTTCTTCAAGTATAAAATAAACACTCGCCAGCTCTCGGATTTTTAATGCTATTTTTGCAAAAGATAATAATAGCCGCGCTTGAAAAAGATTTTACTAGTTGACGACGAGGAAAAGCTCAGGGCATTGCTGACCAGAATTATCAGTCTCGAGGGTTTTGAAGTGATACAGGCGGGAGATTGTAAATCTGCTTTAAAAAAACTGGAGCAAAGCGATATTGATGTCGTATTGTGTGATGTAAAATTGCCCGATGGCAATGGTGTTGATCTTTCAAAGAAAATAAAGGAAACGCATCCATTGGTTGAAGTTATTTTGCTCACAGCATACGGAAATATTCCCGATGGTGTTCAAGCAATCAAAAATGGCGCGTTTGATTACATCATCAAGGGTGATGATAACAACAAAATTATTCCTCTGTTATATCGTGCGACAGAAAAAGCTGATCTGGCAAAACGTGTTCTGCATCTTGAACAAAGACTGGGCGATAAGCATTCTTTTGACAGTGTTATCGGTAAATCAAAAGTGATTCTTGCGGCAATTGATTACGCAAAAAAAGTTTCTGTCACTGATACAAGTGTTTTGTTGACCGGAGAAACCGGTACGGGAAAGGAAGTTTTTGCAAGAGCCATTCATCAGGCAAGCAATCGGAATAATCACAATTTTATTGCGATCAATTGTTCTGCATTCAGTCGGGAATTGTTGGAAAGTGAAATGTTCGGACACAAAGCCGGAGCATTTACAGGTGCCTTGAGAGACAGAAAAGGTTTGTTCGAAGAAGCGAATAAGGGAACAATTTTCCTGGATGAAATAGGAGAGATGAGCCTGGATCTGCAGGCGAAGCTTTTACGTGTGATTGAATCCGGTGAGTTTATCAAAGTCGGTGAAAGCAAAGCAACTAAAGTGAACGTTCGCATTATTTCAGCCACCAATCGTGATTTGCAAAAGGAAATTGAAGCCGGAACTTTTAGAATGGATTTGTTTTATCGTCTGGCAGCTTTTCAAATCAGGCTTCCTGCATTGCGCGAACGGATTTCTGATATTGAAGCTTTGGCAAATCATTTTGTGACATTGTTTTCTGAAAAGACAAATAAAAAAATTAAACCGCTTTCCAGAAATTTTGTTGAAATACTAAAACAGTATTCCTGGAATGGAAATATTCGTGAACTGAAAAACGTTATTGAACGTTGTGTGATCTTGTGTGATTCAGATGAGTTAAGTATTGAAAATTTGCCTTCTGAATTTCAAACTATTTCATCCGGCTCAAAAGGAGGCCGGCAACTTTCGGCATTTGATTTGGCCAGTGCTGAGAAATTGCACATTCTGAAAGTTCTGAATTACACCAATGGCAATAAAACAAAAGCAGCGGAACTCCTCAATATTGCCCTGACCACTTTATACCGAAAGCTGGACGAGTACAAAATCGGCTAAACCCTTTCAAAACGATATGCCCAACCCTTGCATTTTGCAAGGGTTTTTTATTTAGCGGCGGTCTGAAAAATTCACAAATTCTTGTCATTTAGAAGGTTATTGCTGCTTTGATAGAAGCGGTTCAGGACTTGCAATCACTGGCTGAAATTCAATCGCCATGATCACTTCCATTTTAACGGTATCCGGAACATTGCTGTTTGTCGTGTTTTACAGAGCCGTAAACTTTTTTGAAAAAATATAAATCATGACAGCATTATTTATCGTCGCAATAGGTGTTTTCGCATACATGTGTTACGTATTGAAAAGACCTGAAAAATTCTAAAAATGAACACAGAAATACTTGGAGTGATTTTCATGTACGTGTTGGTTGTTGCAATTGCGCTACCACTCGGAAAATATATCGGTCGGATATTTAACAATGAAAAAACTTGGCCCGACAGATTCTTCAATCCACTGGATAATATCTTTTTCAAGCTCAGTGGTATTGATCCTGCTAAGGAGATGAACTGGAAGGAACAATTGCAGGCGTTGCTTACAATTAATCTTATCTGGTTTTTGTTGTCAATGTTTGTATTGACCAATATGAGCTGGCTGCCACTGAATCCTGATGCGAACCCTTCCATGAGCGGAGACTTGGCATTCAACACTGCAGTGAGTTTTGTAACCAATACCAATCTTCAGCATTATTCAGGTGAAACAGGTTTGTCTTATCTCGGACAACTGGTTTTGATGTTATGGCAATTTATCAGTGCGGGATGTGGTATCGCAATTTGTGCAATGGTTTTCATTGCGATGAAAGAACGGACGACCGAGAAGCTGGGAAATTTCTATCATTATTTTGTTCGATCCTGCACCCGTATCTTATTACCTCTTGCAGTTGTTGTCGCCGTTGCTCTTGTTTTCAGCGGAACTCCAATGACTTTTAATGGTAAGGATACGATGCTTAGTTTACAGGGAGATACTGTACAAGTGAGTACTGGTCCTGTGGCCGCTTTTGTCGCGATCAAACAATTGGGAACGAATGGTGGTGGTTTTTTTGGAGCCAACTCTGCTCATCCCTTTGAGAACCCGAACTATTTCAGCAATATCATTGAAACTGTTTCCTTGTTTCTGATTCCGATTGCGATGATTTTCGCGATGGGTTATGTATTGAAAAGAAAAAAACTTGCATGGACAGTTTTTGGTGTGATGACGATTGGGTTTTTATCATTGCTTATTCCTGCCATATATTATGAAGTTCACGGAAATCCTGAGATACAAAAGTTAGGAATCGCACAGGATGCTGGTAGTATAGAAGGAAAAGAAACGCGTTTTGGTCCGGTTGCATCCGCTTACTGGGCAATCAATACAACGGTGACGAGCAATGGCTCAGTGAATGCGATGCATGACAGCATGACTCCACTCACAGGGATGTTGTGTATGCTTGGTATGATGGTGAACTGTTTTTATGGTGGTGTCGGAGTTGGTTTTCTTAATTTTTATGTGTTCATCATTCTCGCCGTATTTATCAGTGGACTGATGATCGGGCGCACACCAGAATTTCTTAGAAAGAAAATTGAAGCCAAAGAGATGAAAATAGCGATGGTCATCGCGTTGTTGCATCCATTCCTGATTTTGTGTGGGACAGCATTGAGTAGTTTCCTTTTCGCGAATCATCCTGCTGATTACGCATCCTGGCTTAATAATCCGGGCCATCATGGATTTAGTGAAATGCTCTATGAATTTACCAGTTCATCTGCTAATAATGGAAGCGGATTCGAAGGGTTGGGTGACAATACGCCGTTCTGGAATATCGCATGCGGAATTGTGATGTTACTGGCGAGGTATCTTCCGATTATTGGTCCGGTTGCCATTGCGGGAATTCTTGCAGCAAAGAAATACACTCCGGAAAGTAATGGAACTTTGAAAACAGATACTTCAACATTCGGACTGATGGTGTTCGCTGTAATATTCATTGTGGCGGCTCTTTCATTTTTCCCAGTACTGGCACTTGGACCTATTGCCGAATATTTCCATATCTATTAATACTAAGAGGAAAGAAAATGTCAAAGAAAGATAAATCAACATTGTTTCAAAAGGAACTGTTTTCAGAAGCCATCAGGCAGTCTTTTGTAAAACTGAATCCAAAACTACTGTTCCGGAACCCGGTGATGTTTACTGTTGAAATTGGAACAGTGGTGATGTTGTTTGTTTGTGTCTGGATTCTGACTGGTGAAAAATCACAGGGAAATTTTGGATACAATTTCATTGTATTTCTGGTCTTATTGCTGACCTTATTATTTGCAAATTTTGCGGAAGCCATCGCGGAAGCAAGAGGCAAAGCACAAGCTGACTCGTTGAGAAAAACCCGGGAGGAAACACCGGCGAAGAAAATTTCCGCGATAGGAAGGACGAAATCTTCTGAAGTGGAGATAATATCATCATCACTTTTAAAAAAGGGAGATTTGTTTTTTTTTTTTTTTTTTGATGTCATTCCGACTGATGGCGAAATTCTGGAAGGCCTTGCGACAATTGATGAAAGCGCGATTACAGGAGAATCCGCACCTGTAATTCGTGAAGCAGGAGGTGACAAGAGTTCGGTTACCGGAGGTACGAAAGTATTGAGCGACAGGATTCAGGTAGTTGTGACTACTGAACCGGGAGAAAGCTTTTTGGACAAAATGATTGCATTGGTCGAAGGAGCAAGTCGTCAGAAGACTCCGAATGAAATTGCGCTCACCATTTTGCTTGCCGGTTTTACACTGGTCTTCGTGATTGTTTGTGTAACACTTAAACCTTTTGCGGATTACGCGAACACTCCAATCACCATCGCTGCGTTTATTTCACTTTTTGTTTGTCTTATTCCTACTACCATTGGAGGCTTGCTTTCCGCCATCGGTATTGCAGGAATGGATCGTGCCTTGAGGGCGAATGTGATTACTAAATCCGGAAAAGCAGTAGAAACTGCCGGAGATATTGATGTATTGTTACTTGATAAAACAGGAACCATTACAATCGGCAACCGGAAAGCGACACATTTTTATCCGGCTAACAACGTCGATGAAAATCATTTTGTCAAATGTTGGGTATTGGGTTCTATGAGTGACGATACTCCGGAAGGGAAATCCATTATAGAGCTTTCGGGAATAAGTCCGAAGAACTTTGAAGTCAGTAATCCTCGTTTTATAAAGTTCACCGCCGAGACCAGAAGCAGTGGAATTGATTTTGGGGATACCCGAATCAGGAAAGGCGCTTCTGATGCGATCAGGAAATTGTGTGAGCAAGCCGGGAATAAATTTCCGGAAGAGACAAATAAACAGGTAAATGTGATTTCCGGAAACGGAGGAACACCACTGGTGGTTTGTGAAAATGAAAAAGTAATCGGTGTTATCGAATTACAGGACATTATCAAAACAGGAATTCACGAGCGTTTTGAAAGACTGAGAAAGATGGGCATCAAAACGGTGATGGTTACGGGAGATAATCCCCTTACTGCAAAATTTATCGCTGAAAAAGCAGGAGTGGATGATTTTATCGCGGAAGCAAAGCCGGAAGATAAAATGAACTATATCCGCAAAGAGCAGAGCGAAGGAAGGCTTGTAGCGATGATGGGTGATGGAACCAATGATTCACCTGCGCTCGCCCAGGCTGATGTTGGTGTCGCGATGAATAGCGGTACACAAGCGGCTAAAGAAGCAGGGAATATGGTGGATCTTGATAATGATCCGACCAAGTTGATTGAAATCGTGGAGATCGGAAAACAATTGTTGATGACACGCGGAACCCTGACAACTTTTTCCATTGCTAATGATGTCGCGAAATATTTCGCAATTGTTCCCGCTTTATTTATCGCTTCGATTCCGGCTCTTCAGGGATTGAACCTTATGAAATTGTATTCTCCGGAAAGCGCGATACTTTCTGCGATTATATTCAATGCGATAATTATTCCATTACTCATTCCACTTGCTTTGAAAGGTGTCGCTTACAAACCCATTGGAGCTTCAGCGCTCCTGCGCAGAAATTTATTCATTTATGGTCTCGGTGGAATCATTGTACCATTTGTCGGAATAAAAATTATTGACTTGCTGGTCTCATCATTTATCTAAAAAAGAATGAAAACGAATATACTCCCCGCGATAAAAATAACAGTGATCTTTGCATTGTTTTTTTCCGGAATCTATACAGTGGCAATCTATGGAATTGCCCAATTGGCACCCAATGATGGAAAAGGTGAAGTAGTGATGCAAAATGGCAGGACTTATTACAGCAATATCGGTCAGCGTTTTACTGAAGACAACTATTTCAATTCA
This sequence comes from uncultured Flavobacteriales bacterium, assembly GCA_964391495.1. GTDB lineage: Bacteria > Bacteroidota > Bacteroidia > AKYH767-A > 2013-40CM-41-45 > JADKJP01. The sequence continues at coordinate 7,225 of CAYMMN010000004.1, forward strand.
CGTCCATCCGCTGTCGGGTATAATGCGGCAGGTTCAGGAGGAAGTAATAAGGGACCATCGAATCCTGATTATTTGAAAGACGTGCAAAGTAGAATTGATACTTTTTTGTCGCACAACCCTTCAATTGGCAAATCTGAAATTCCTTCTGATTTGGTGACTGCATCAGGAAGCGGGCTCGATCCGGACATTTCAATTCAGGCTGCCCTTGTTCAGATTCCACGAATTGCAAAAATCAGGAACCTGGCTGAAAAGGATTTACAACTGCTGGTGGAACAGCAAACGGAGAAACCCTTGTTTGGTTTTTTGGGCCCGGAGAAAGTGAATGTATTGGAATTAAATCTGGCTTTGGATCAAATTAAAATACAAGAATAATTTTTAATCACAAAGTTTTGACGTCTGTGATTTAATAAAAAAAATTTCATCGAATATAAAATCAAGAATCATGAATAGAATTCAACAATCAATTTTATTGCTGTCAGTAATGATTTTTCAGGTTGTAAGTACAGCGGAAACATTTGCGCAACAAAAAGGAGAACCCTTTGATGATGTAGATGCTTCCTGGCAAAACGGGAATGATCGCAGAGATTCATCCGTATTTAAAGACATGAAATATTTTACTCCGTCTGTTTTGCTGGATGTGAATTATACACATTCATTCAATAATCCGAATGATAACACGGTAGTTGGTTCGACAGCCCTGGCGAGAAACAATGAAGTACAGCTTCAGGCACTTCATTTGGGAGGTGATTTCACTTATCAGAATGCAAGAGCCAGGATCATGACGCAATTCGGAATGCGATCCATTGTAGTGCCGAGAAATGATTACAGTGTTTATCGTGGTCAATATCAGATGGCGAATGTTTACCGCTATTTGAGTGAAGCGTATGCGGGTTATCATTTTAAAAAATGGTACGGTATTAATATCGATGCCGGGATGTTTATGTCTTACATCGGTTTGAATTCCTATTATCAGCCGGAGAACTGGGAATACCAGGCCTCTTTTACTTCAGACAATACGCCCTGGTTTTTCAACGGGATGCGCATCCAGATTTTCCCAACCAAACATTTGAAGATAGAACCGTGGGTAATCAATGGCTGGCAGAGTTATGGAAAATTCAACAGCATGCCGGGTGTTGGAGGAAATATTACCTGGATGCCATCCAGCAATTTTAAAATTCTCACAAACAATTATTACGGAACCGATGCAGGCGGAATGGCTGACAGAAAGAGATTTCATTCTGATAATAGTTTGCTTGTTCGCTATTACAATAAACCCGAATCAAAAGGAATCAGCAGAATGGCATTTACACTTACAGCGGATATTGGTTTTGAAAAGGGAGCAGGTGTCAATGGTTTTACCGACGGTGATTCCGTGCAGGGTCCGGCACAGTATTTTAAAAGCATCATGTTTTATAACCGAATCTGGTTTGCGAAAAACAAATTTGCCTGGACCTTTGGTGGAGGATACATGACGAATCCGGGTCGTTATCTGGTTTTGTATCCTACCGGACAGGCAAGTCCCTTACCAAATCCGAACAATCCGACACAAACAGAAGGAGCTTTTCCGTTTAGTGCATCACCGGGAGATCAGTTCAAAGGATGGGATGTATCTACAAATCTGGATTGGATGCCCAATCAAAGCATCACATTTCGTGTAGAGTTTGTGCACAGAGAATCGAGTGTTCCCTATTTTGCTGGAAAAGGTGGTGTTACATCTCCGAGTGGATACCAATGGACTCCTTTGACTCCTGACTGGAGACCCGACCTGGCGAAATCTGAAAGCAGAATACTTTTGGCTCTCTTATTCAGAATATGATAGATGATGGGTACATATTATAAAGGATTAAGTAGATTTCAAACATGAAGAACAACAATTAATAACCCTAAATTTGTATGAATAAACATTTGGTGTGGTTGAAGAATTGTTTTCATGAAATGAAAATGGAATTTGTCCGATGATTGATCAGATGAAGATGGATAAAGAAACAAATGTTCAGCATTTTCTTGACCTGATAAAAAAATCAAGGCGGGGCAAGTTTAAAATTTACATCGGCATGAGTGCCGGTGTAGGTAAAACTTACCGGATGTTGCAGGAAGCCCACACGCTTTTGCGCAATGGTATAGATGTAAAAATCGGTTACATTGAAACACACAACAGAAAGGAGACTCATGATTTACTGGAAGGACTTCCCCTTGTTCCACGCAGAAAATTATTTTATAAAGGAAAGGAGCTGGAAGAACTGGATGTTCAGGCGGTGATCAATCTGAGGCCGGAAGTTGTGGTGGTGGATGAATTAGCGCATACAAATATTGAAGGAAGTAAAAATGAGAAGCGCTGGCAGGATGTTATGGAGATTCTTTCCGCCGGAATCAATGTGATTTCCGCGGTGAATATTCAGCATATTGAAAGTTTGAATGATGAGGTAAAGAAAATTACGGGTGTAGAAGTGAAGGAGAGAATTCCGGACAGTGTGATTGCGCAGGCGGATGAGGTGGTGAATATAGATTTAACGGCGGATGAATTGATTGTGCGCCTGAAAGAAGGAAAGATTTACAAGGCGGAGAAAATCGAAGCGGCACTAAAGAACTTCTTCAAAAGTGAGCATATTTTGCAATTGCGTGAACTTGCATTAAAGGAAACCGCTTCACAGGTTGAGCGAAAAGTGGAGACGGAAGTCACCAGGGAGTATGCATTGAAACACGAGCGTTTTCTGGCCTGTATCAGTAGTAATGAGGCTACTGCGAAAACGGTCATTCGCAAAACTGCCCGATTGGCGAATTACTATAATAGTAAATGGTACGTGATGTACGTACAAACCCCAAACGAGAACGCAGATAAAATTCCGCTAGATAAACAACGCCATCTGATAAATAATTTCAAACTTGCAACTGAATTGGGAGCTGAGATCATTAAGGTGGAAAATACAAAAGTGGCAAAAGCCATTATGGAACAGGCAGAAGAAAGAAAAATAACAACTATTTGCATTGGCAAACCGCACATGAATCTTTTCCGTGTTATTATTGCATCCAATGTTTTCAATGAATTGCTGAAAAAACTTTCCGCAAACGATATTGACCTGGTAATACTGTCATGAGATGAAAATAAAAACGAAGTTGACTTTAAGTGTAGGGTTGCTGTTTTTTATGATCGCGCTGTTGGCGGCTATTGGGGCGAAACAGGTGAATTCGCTTGCTTCTGATTCGAAAAATATTTTGCAGGACAATTACAATACACTGGACTATTCACGTAATATGCTCAAGTCTCTTGATGAGTTGAATAGTGAACGTAATGCACTTCAAATATTTGAAAGCAACCTGAAGAAACAGGCGGAGAATATTACTGAAGTTGGTGAGGCGGAATACACAAATAATTTGTCAACTCATTTTGAACAGCTGAAAGCAAATCGTTTTGATACTTTGGCAGCTGAGAAAATCAGAAGAGACATTAATGACATCATGAAGCTGAACATGGATGCCATTCAGCGAAAAAGTAATATCGCGGCCAATACGGCAAGAAACGCGACTATCTGGATCACCATTACCGGTACTCTTTGTTTTCTCATCGCGTTTTCATTGCTGGTTAACCTTCCCGGAAGTATAGCAAATCCAATCCGTGAGCTTACCGGAAGCATCAAAGCGATAGCGGCAAAAAACTATTCTCAACGGGTTAATTTTAAAAAGGGAAGTGAGTTCGCTGAGTTAGCGGATTCATTTAACATCATGGCTCAAAAGCTGGAGGAGTACAACAACAGTAGTCTGGCTAAATTGATGATGGAGAAAAAGAGAGTAGAAACGCTTATCAACAACATGCATGATCCTGTTATTGGTCTCGATGAATTGGGTACAATACTTTTTGCAAATGAAGAGGCTTTAAAAATAGCAGCATTGAAAGGGGATGATGTGATCGGAAGAAGCGCGCAGGAGCTTTCTGTTCACAATGACCTGATTCGTTCATTGCTCCAGGAAATAACCGGCAATGAAAATGAAGTTGCCAGAGTTGAAAAGAAACCAATGAAAATATTTGCAGACGGCAAGGAGAGTTATTTTGAAAGAGAGATTGTGAATATCTCTATTGTGCCTACCGGAGAACAGGATTCCCGTATAATCGGACATGTGATTGTATTGCGCAATGTTACGCCCTATAAGGAACTTGATTTCGCAAAGACGAATTTTATCGCTACTGTATCTCACGAATTGAAGACGCCGATTTCTTCGATTAAAATGAGTGTGCAGCTCCTTGAAAATGAACAAATCGGGGAAATGAATGAAGAACAGCGAAATTTGATTGATAGTATTAAGGAGGATGCGTCAAGGTTGTTGAAAATTACCGGCGAGCTTTTAAATATGACTCAGGTGGAAAGTGGAAATATTCAATTGGGAATTATTCCATCTGATCCAATGGAAATTTTGAATTACGCTGTGAACGCGAACAAAACAATAGCAGAGCAGAAAAAAGTGAAACTTGAAATTTCTGCAGAGGAGAAATTGCCAAAAGTTCTGGCAGATAGTGAAAAGACAGCATGGGTATTGACCAATCTTATTTCCAATGCGATTCGATATTCTTATGATAACAGTACAGTGCTGATTAGCGTTAAATCAGGTTCTTCAAAAATATATTTTGTTGTAAAAGATACAGGGCAGGGTATTGCACCTCAGTACAAGGAGAAGATCTTTGACCGTTATTTCAGGATTCCGGGATCACAGAAGGAAGGGACTGGATTGGGGTTGTCTATTAGTAAGGAGTTTATCGAGGCACAAGGAGGACAGATTTCTGTTGAAAGTGATTTTGGGGCCGGGAGTATTTTTACTGTGGCTCTCAATGCTGTATAATTATGAGAACTTTTCATTAAACAATGTGGTCTCTTTTTTCTGAAAATTTTCAAATTGCATTTATTCTTTCGGGTCATTTATTTTGAGTGGCAAATGTTAAAGTGTCCAACAAAATCAGGTTTTCTCCGTTAGGGAATTGCTGAGAATTTATCGTTCAGTACTTTTGCCATTAAGCAATCTTTTTTAGTACATAAAATTGAAATCTTAATCCGGGACCATGAAGTTGAAAAAATATTTGTTATTCTGTGTTTATTTGCTTTTAATTATAGACACTGTTGAAAGTGTTAAAGCCGGCGATCGGGGCATTGCTTACAATTTATCTTCTCCTGATAAAGTTTTGATTCTTCCGGATATTTTGCATGAAGTGTCCGGACTGACTTATATTGATTCCACAACATTTGCATGTATTCAGGATGAAAATGGGATCCTTTTCATTTATGATATTCAACAGAATAAAATTGTTAAGCAGTATACTTTTCATATGGATGGAGATTATGAGGGGATTACAAAAGTGGGTCATGCAATTTATGTACTCAGAAGTGACGGAACCTTGTTTGAAATAGTAAACTATACATCTGAAAAATTCAAATTGTCATCTTACGTCACCGGAATTCCTGCGAATAACAATGAAGGCTTGTGTTATGACGAAGGAGGAAATAGATTGCTCATAGCATGTAAAGGAAAAGTAGGTAAGGGAGCGGAATTGAAAGACCGGCGATTGATTTATGCTTTTGATTTGAATACAAAAAAACTATCGAATGAACCTGTTTTTGATTTTGATGTCCAGGCTGTCAAAAAATTTGCAATGAGTAACAATATAGAAATTCCTAAAAAAACTCGTGACAGTAAGGGTCAGGTTACTTCTGAACCATTCCTTAAATTCAGCACATCTGCGATTTGCATACATCCTTTGACAAAGAAACTTTATTTGTTATCTGCTTCAGATCATTTGTTGTTTGTGTTTGACATGAACGGACAGATAGAACATCTTCAGCCTTTAGATCCGCAGGTTTTTAACAAAGCGGAGGGTATCACATTTTATAATAATGGTGAAATGTTAATTACAAATGAAGGGCAAAATAAAAAACCAACACTTTTGCAATTTAAATACAAGAGAGAATAGGTTAATATTGATTGCATGATTTTCTTTAGATTTATGAAAAACTGGTTGCTTATCAGATGCGATAGTAAATATGTGCTTTTATTAAGAGTAGATAAAACAGGCCAGAAACAACATTTTGTGCTTGTTCACATGTTTATTCCACTAATCAAAAGCCCGTCGATATTATAATTTCTTTACTCATTTTGACTTTTTTAGTTTATAATATCTTACCTTTCAGAAAGGAATAGAATTCAGTTGTTTTTGGTTTCTTTTTAACTAAGAATTAAAGTGAAAAAATTTCGAACATTTTTTCTTGTTTTCTTATTCATATGTATAATTAAGTGCGCCGGAGCACAAATGACTGAATTTTCATTTCAAGTTATTTCAGGGTTCTTTCATTTTGGCGGAAAATCTGCTGTTGAATCCACCGATATTGTAAGCTCCTTTAATCCATATGGAAAGAAAAGCGATGTGTCTCTTGATGCTGCAATACAGATGCAATTCATTGGACAAAATCGCGTGATGTGCGGTGTTCAAATCGGATATCAATTCTTTACGAGTAGAGTCAATACCGTATACACACAATCTGCCGGACATAATAATTTTCCAACTTCAACCTATAATGAATTTGGGGATGCGAAATTATCTTTCCGATATCTTAACTTATTTCCATATCTGGGCAGAAAATACAAATACAAAAAATTTGACTTTGATTTCGTTTGTGGAATCGAGTTTGGAAGAACGCTTTCCAATGGTGAATTGACATTTTCAAATTCTAATCGCCTTCCAAATCGTAATCCTGATCATCCAATTGCATTTAAAAACCCGTCAAATGTGGGAACGCCTGATTTTAACCTGGATGTTCGACCAGCAATTAATATTACTATGCATTATACCAGATTTGGAGTTTCAATAGGCTATTTTTATGGAGTTAGTAATTACATTAATAATGAAGAACCGGAATTAAGTTATATTGAAGATAACAGTAAAGTATATTCCCGAATGTTACGTTTCGGTATCGACTACAGGATTCAAATTAATTCAAAAGCTGAAAAATAAAGCAGGAATAAAATTGGATTTACTACTATTTAGATATTTTAAATTTAATCAAGACAATAAAAATCCTGAACTATGTTTACAAAGAGAAACCAAATCTTCTATGTAATTGTAATAGTTTCATTTTTCATTTTTGCCTTTGATATACCTTCCGGTTGGTTTCAGGCAGGAAGTAAGCCGGACAGCTATGACATGGGGATTGATATCGGCTCTGGACGTGATGGGAATAACGCAGCGACTATAAAATCCCGTCAGGAGAAAATCAACGGTTTTGGAACATTGATGCAGGAATGTATGCCGGGAAATTATCTTGGCAGAAGAGTCCGCATGAGTGCATTCGTGAAATCTATGGATGTGGAAAATAAAGCCGGACTTTGGTTGAGAGTGGATGAAGCCGGATCGAAACAGCCCCTTGCGTTTGATAATATGGCAGATCGTCCGATAAAAGGAACAACGGATTGGAAGAAGTATGAAATTGTTTTGGATGTTCCCGGAAATGCCAGCAATCTTGCATATGGGGCATTGTTGGCAGGTACCGGACAAATTTGGTTTGATGATTTGAAATTTGAAATCGTTGACAGTACGATTTCCACGACCAGGGGCTTGAAGCAAACCGATATGCGTTTGAATCAGCCGACTAACCTTGATTTTGAAAAATAGAGTTTTAATTTTATTTTTCAAAATTCTGAATATTTCTTTTAAGACGCAGCTAGTCGGCAGCTCTTTAATTTTTCTAATTTAGCTGCGCAAGTGCTTTCGGGTTGTTTTGGAGAATTTGACAATAAATATTGACAAACAGATGAGTGATCCCTGGACAGAAAGATGGAATGAAAGATACCAAAGTGAGGAATTTGCCTACGGCATTCAACCGAATAATTATTTGAAGGAGCATTTGCAAAAACTGAGTCCGGGCAAAATTCTGTTTCCTGCAGAAGGAGAAGGTCGCAACGCGGTGTATGCGGCCAAATGTGGCTGGATTGTTTCAGCCTTTGATATCAGTTCGGAAGGGAGAAAGAAAGCGCTTAAATTGTCTGAAGAAAACAAGGTTGAGATTGATTACAGTGTAGGTGAATTGGGTGCACTCAATTATACAGCCGGACAATTCGATGCCATTGCACTCATCTATGCTCATTTTCCTGCTGAGATAAAATCAGGGATTCACAAAATGCTTGATAAATTATTGCGTAAAGGCGGTGTTGTTATTTTTGAAGCCTTTAGTAAACGACACATTGAATATAATACCAGAAATCCGGAAGTTGGCGGTCCTAAGGATGTGGCAACATTGTTTTCAATTGAAGAAATACGAGCTGATTTTTCAAATTACGAAGTCATGGAATTGGAAGAAAAGGAAATTGAATTGAAAGAAGGTGTATTTCACAATGGAATCGGTTCTGTAATCAGGTTTGTTGGCCGGAAGCTTTGAGCAATCCATCAACATAGTGAGCGGATAATTTCACTATATTTGGTACTCAGCCTTCCTGAGTATGAAAAACATTATTCCCACTCTCTGCTTTTTGATTTTCGGAACCGTCAACATATGTGCTCAAAAATGGGTGCAGATGATGGAAGATCCGAATGTGAATTTCTATGAGGTACAAAAAGAATTTTATTCGTATTATGGTAATGAGTCTTTTCAGGAAGGATCTGAACCTCGTATGGATGGTCCTTATTCCCGTTTTAAAGCATGGGAATACTACATGGAACCAAGGGTATATCCCACAGGCATTCGTCCGGATCCCAAAATTATTCATCGTGAATGGCTGAAACAAAAATCAATTGAACAAAATTTACGGACTACCGCTAACTGGAGTTTTATTGGTCCTTCTGTGATTCCTTCAAATGGGGGTGGTGCAGGAAAGGCGAATTGTGTTGTGATTGATCCGGGAAATCCCCAAAACATATGGATCGGAAGTAGTGGTGGAGGCATTTGGAAAACAAACGATGGAGGAAATTCCTGGAATACTACAACCGATCAGCAATTACCTTCTCTCATTATTATTGATTTGGCCTTGAATCCGGTGAATACAAATATTTTATTTGCCTGTTTGCTGGAAGGAGTTTTCAAATCAACGGATGGTGGTAATACATGGAATTCTACTTCACTTGACAGAACATGTTACCGGATAGAGATGGATCCATCAAACCCGGATATCATGTTAAGTTCTTGTGTTGACGGAATGTATCGAACAACTGATGGTGGTAACACATGGTCACAAGTGACTACCGGTACTTCCATTTTCGAAAGAGTTAATGATATTGAATTTAATCCGGGAAATCCAAACATTGTTTATGCCAGTGGTTATACTGTGATTCTTCGATCAACAGACAATGGTCTCACCTGGATGCAAACAAGCGCGGGCTTGCCTTCAACTCCCTTTGGGATGCAAATAGCCGTAACTCCTGCCAATCCGGATTACGTTTATGTATTAATGACCAGCTATCAACAACCGGCCAGTGGAGGATTTTATGCTCTTTGTCGGTCCACAGATGCGGGATTGACCTGGACAATCATGTCAACATCTCCTAATATCCTCGGATATGATATTACCGGTGCACAGAGTGGAGGACAAGGAGCTTATTGTATGTCACTCGCAATTTCTCCACTGAATGCTGATGAAGTATATTCAGGAGGAATTAATTTGTGGAAATCGCCGGATGGAGGCATAAGCTGGACTGTTCTTTCAGATTGGATGGGATCAGGATCATCTTATGTTCACGCTGATCAGCAGGATTTAAAATTTTTACCGGGAAGCGGAACTGTTTTGTATGCCTGTAATGACGGTGGAATTAATATTTCCACGGATGCAGGCGCAAGTTGGACAGATCTGAGCAATGGATTGAAAGTAATGGAGTTTTACAAATTAAGTTGCGCGGCAACAAATGAAAATGTAATTGTCGGAGGTTCACAGGATAATGGAACCAATTTAAGTAATTCATCCGGCGTTTCGAGGATCAACGGTGGTGACGGATTTAAATGTCTTATTGATTATACAGATTCAAATACAATATATACTACCTATCAATACGGAACATTGTTCCGGTCAGATGATGGAGGCTTAACACAGGTACCAATTTCTCCAAGTTCCGGTTCGAATTTTTATGCAAATTATTCGATGAATCCGGTCAACAGTCGAACACTCTATGCTGCTTATGATGATATATTCAAGACATGCGATGGAGGTGATAGCTGGACAAGAATCGCGACGGGCTTGTATCCCTCCTCAGGAGGAGCATTTAACATCCCTGTTGTCGCCGCGCCTTCTGACACAAATACAATTTATGTCGGACGATTGACAGAGTTGTATCGTACGCGAGATGGTGGAGCCACATGGGATACACTTACCTCGATCGTGACACCATCAGCTTATATCACCGGAATTGTAGTTGATCCAACAGATGCAAATAAAGCATGGATTACGTATTCGGGCTATTCATCATATTCCGTACTCAGTAATGAAAGAGTTTTTAAAACAACAGATGGCGGAACCACATGGATTAATGTTACTTATTCCGGTTTGCCAACGGTTCCTGTGAACTGTATCGTTTATGAAAACGGATCACCGGATGCATTGTATGTAGGGACAGATTTAGGAGTTTATTATCTTGATAATACCATGTCTCATTGGGTGCCTTATACAAACGGTTTGCCGAATGTGCGTGTGATGGATCTGGATATACAGTACGCTTCGGGAAAATTGAGAGCTGCAACATTTGGAAGAGGTTTGTGGCAAACGGATTTGAATGTTCCTGTAGTGAATGCAATTGATGCCGGAATTCAATCCATTTCCTCTCCGAGTGCAACTGTTTGTATTGATACAATTTATCCTGTTGTTGAATTGAAAAATTTCGGATCAACAACCCTGAATAGCGTTAGCATTGAATACCGCGTTGATGCCGGTCCTCTGAACACTTATCAATGGTCAGGTTCTCTTCCGTCATTCAATTCTGTAAATGTCTCTTTGCCTGCAATCGCGGTATCGGGATTGTCACATGTTCTCCATGCGTATACGAATCAACCGAATTCCGTAACAGATATCAATGCAATCAACGATTCAGCGGAAATCACTTTTACTTATCCGGTTGGCATTCTACTTCCTTACAGTGAAGGTTTTGAAGGGGCCGTATTTCCTCCTTCAGGCATTAGTATCCATAATCCTGATGCGTCTGTTACATGGCAACACACTTCAGCGGCAGCTTTTACCGGAGGTTCATCAATTTACATTGAAGACATGAATTATTATAACGATGGAATGATCGATGATGTGGAGCTGCCGTATTTTAATTTTATGGCATCAACACCCATGCTGACATTTGAGTACGCCTATCAGTTAAGAGCCGATCCACTTCCTGTGAATTATTATTCTGATACGCTGGTTGTATTGGTTTCAACGGACTGTGGAATTTCCTGGACAACTGTTTATAAAAAATTTGATTTACCATTGGTCACCACCAACCCGACTTTCAATACAACAGTTGGTTTTGTTCCTGCTTCGAGTGCTGATTGGGATATGGAATCCATTGATCTGAGCTCCTTTGCCGGCAATGATAAAGTATTGATAAAGTTTCAAAACATCAATGGAAGAGGGAATAACCTTTACCTGGATGATATCAACATTTTTGACAGTCCGCTTGGAGTTCCGAATATTTCAAAACCTACAATTTCTGTTTATCCAAATCCGAACAACGGTTCATTTACATTCTCCGTTCAGCATACAAGGCAGGGAAGTGAATTAAATATTTTCGATGTGTTTGGGAAAATGATTTATTCAGCCAAACTTGTCGGTGGAAGTAACTCAATTGATATTTCAAATCATGCATCAGGAGTATATTTTTACAAAGTAAGTTCTGATGGAAATGAAATTGGAAATGGGAAAGTGATTTTGAAATAATTATTACGACATCATTCCAAATTCTGTTTATAGATGTGCTAAGGAAATTGATAAAGAGTATTTTGCATCAGAAACACATGAAAAAATTATTGTTACACATTTTATTTTATTTCATGTGTTCTACCGCAAATGCGCATGTATATCCTGACATTCATTTCAATCGCCCCAGAATTTATATTGATTCCGCAAGGTTTGCATATTTGAATAATAACATGAGTGTTGGAAATTGCGGTACGACTTTCACTGCCTTCAATAATGCCGTTTTCAATAATTGGTATAATGACCCCCAGCTATATTTACTGGGTACTGATTCCACACTTTGGACCTGGGATTTTAGTTCACAATGGGCGCAGGCGCAAGGTCAGTTTGTATCTGCTTTGTATAAAATCAGCGGCGATTCAATAGCACTGAAGCGTTGTCGATTTTTAATCACACAGATCAATAACAAATTGGACACCATTAATTTCAGTAATTACGACTGGTACACAAATGAAACGTTGATTCGGAATATCGCAGATGTCGGCGGTATGCTTTTCGATTGGTGTTATGATTCACTCCCTGTGACAATGCGACAGCACCTTGCTCAAAACCTTTATAAAATAGAGAGTTATTTTATGAATAATTACATTCTTACTTCCGCGGGTACAGCTTATGTGACCGGCCACAACATCTGGAATGTATATTATGCAAATCAATATGCACTCGTTCTTGATTCGGCTGACGGACTCACTGTCGTGCAACAGGATTCTGTCAGACGATGGTATGAGATAACTTATGATAAAGCGGTGAATGAAATTCTTCCTGTCGCCGGTTACTACCGTGACGATGATGGGGGCTGGAACTGGACAGCCGCATATTCTATGTGGAGTTTGGTGGATGAGTTTCAGTTTTTTGAGAACATGCGAATAGCTACAGGTAAAAGCTTTTATTCTGATTTACCATGGATTCATAATAGTATTAATCAATACTGGTATTTTTTGCAACCTGACGGCTATACTATTAACTGGGGTGATGGCTATACAAATGAGCAGGGCGATCGTGTAATTTATCGTCATGCACAAATTTATAATGATCCACGAAGTTTGTGGCTGGCGCAATATTATTCTTCGCCAGCTAACATTTCCTGGACCTGGCCATTGTTTCAAAAACTCATGTATTATGATTTTAATGCCCCGGTAGTTACTAAGCCCGACATAGCCCATGACTGGTTCAGTGATAAAACCGGGCTTTCTGTTTCGCGAACCGACTGGAGTGACACTGCAACCCTTGTTTGGGTTTACGATGCGCCAACGAAAAAAGCCGGACATGAACATCGGGATAATAATTCATTCTGTATTTACAAAAATGCTCCTCAGATTAATAACTCAGGATGGTATTGGTCTTATGGCAATGCACACTATATTAACTATTACATGCGCACAATTGCGCACAACAGTATTTGTGTTTATGATTCGCTTGATAATTATACCAATTGGGGAGTTAATGTGAGTAACGATGGCGGACAAAATGAATCTCCAACGTTGATGAATTACAATGATATTTTTGCATCCAATGCACAGAAAGGAAGATGGGTATTGTGGGGAGCAGGAACAAATTACTGTTACACTATTTCGGATGCTGAACAAAGTTATGATAATGCAAAATTAGATCGATTTCGGAGAAGAGTGTTGTTTTATAAACCCGATCAGGTAATCGTTCTGGATCATGTACATTTGAAAAATACTGCATCACAACAACGCGATGCGAAATTTGTTTTGCATTTTCAAAAGGATCCGACTGTCAGCGGAAATATTTTGAGTACTGAGGTCCCCGGACATATAGAGTCATTTGACGGTTCTGATGTCTTTCAAAGTAACGGAAACGGAAATGTCGCTGTAAGAACATTATTACCACTTCAATCAGTGATTACTAAGATTGGTGGCACCGGTTATGAGTTTTATGTTGATGGAATAAATTATCCTGTCTCTGTAGTTCCTGATACCATTCACACAACCCCTGGAGCATGGAGAATAGAAGTTGCTCCGACTAGCGTCGTTGATAGTTTGATATTTCTGCATACTATAAGTATTGGCGACAGTACTAATGTCTCAATTGCCGGGGGCATCGGGCAACAAAATCAATATACTGTTGGAGTGGATTGGCTCAATACGCTATTCTTTTTTAATGCGGTTGGCGACACAAATGCCATTTACCAGGTCATGGATAATGTTGCCGGCGGTAGAATAGTCGGAATTTTTGGTGCTGACCTGGTTCCTTCACAGCAGTATGATGTGTTGATTGATAATGTAGTTGTATCTACCGGCCTGAGTGATAGTGTTGGTGTGCTGGAAACAACTGTTCCAGTGTCTGCAGGTACACATAAGATTGAACTAATTATGCCATTTAATACAGTTCCTTCCTTTACTAATGGTCAATCTTCATTAATAGTATTTCCAAATCCAACCGGGTATGAATTGAATATTCTTTCAAATAATCCATTGGAATGCGAAATGGAAATATCAAATTCTATTGGTGAAATAATATACAGTGTTCAGGGTAAGACAAAAATTGATGTGTCCGGTCTGAGTAAAGGGGTTTATGTTTTACATTTCAGACAGGGTGAAAGCAATTACAATTATAGATTTGTGAAACAATAAAATTTCAAAATATGCAATGGTACTATGTGTTCCAATAAATAAATGACTCAAATTGTTAATTCTCGAGCCATCAGTAAGCTAATTGAACGGGACAAGATTTTTGCTCTGATCCAAGAACAATATGGTTCTCCGCCAAATTGGTCCAGACCGCCGGGTTTTGTTTCATTATCCAAAATTATCCTGGAACAACAAGTCAGTCTTGCATCCGCAAACGCACATTTTCAGAAGCTGAATAATTACATTGGGGAATTTACACCATCACGTATTCTAAAACTTAGTGATGTTGAAATGAGAGAATGTCAGATCAGCAGACAAAAAGCCAAATATCTCCGTGAACTTTCCACTTCTATCCTGAACAAGCAAATCGATCTGGATGGATTGTCGGAATTAGAAGAAATTGAAATCCGCGTGCAATTGACAAAAATCAAAGGGATAGGAGTGTGGACGAGTGATATTTATTTGATGTTTTGTATGCAATCAAAAGATATTTTCCCGGTGGGTGATATAGCGGTTGTGAATACGGTAAAGGAATTCTACGATGTTCATTCTAAGGAAGAAATTTTAAAACTCTCGGAAAAGTGGAAACCATATCGGTCTCTTGCGTCTTATTTTTTCTGGCATTATTATTTGAAGAAAAGAAACAGAGTATCTGACTAAATATTTTTTGGAAAAGAACAAGTCTAATTCTTATTTTTAATGTACATTTAGATTGAAAGACAAACTCATGAAATACATAATACTCATAATTCTGTTTGCGATGAACCTGATTCATGTAAAAGCTCAGGACATAAGTAAACCGGATTCAACAAAAAAAATTCAGACTGTAGAAGCGTCCTGTGGGCAGTGTCAGTTTGGCTTAAAAGGAAAAGGTTGTAGTCTTGCTGTACGAATTGATGGTAAGGCTTATTTTGTAAAGGGAACAGATATTGATTCACACGGAGATGCTCATGGGAAAGATGGTTTTTGTGAAGCGATTCGTTTTGCAGAAGTTCAGGGAGAAGTTGTGAATGATAAATTTGTTCTTACGTATTTTAAATTGCTGGATCAAAAGCAGACTGTCAAATAAACGGTATTTGCAATTTTCCAAATCCTGAGCAGAAAGTGGCCAAACGCATACTTTTTGAATTTGAAGATTTACCCTGGTTTCCGGACAGCATCCGTGAGGGTATGACTGATTATCTGCGTTATTTTCTCACTGTAAGCAATTTTTATTCCCCAGTAATACCTGTATTAAAGGAAGCGATCAAAAAAACAGGCGATACAAATCTCGTTGATTTATGCTCTGGTGGAGGTGGCACAATTCAAAAAATTGGAAAGCAGCTTAATCATGGCAGGCAGGATACAGTAAAAATTACACTCACTGACAAATTTCCGAATGTAAGTGCATTTAAATTTTTACAAAGGAAGTCAGGTGGAGATTTGAATTTTATTGAATATTCTGTCGATGCCGGAAATGTTCCACAGATTATAAAAGGGTTCAGGACTATTTTCTCAGGGATACATCATTTTGATAAAGATGCAACGAGAACTGTTTTAAAAAATGCGGTAGAATCAAGACGTGGAATTGGAATATTCGATGGCGGAGATAAAAATGTATTTACGATGCTTGGCATTTTGATTTTTCACCCGATTGCTTTTTTTCTTTTCACACCATTTTTCAGACCCTTCAGGTTTTCAAGAATCATTTATACTTATATCCTCCCGCTGATTCCATTGTGTACCGTATGGGATGGAATTGTTTCGATTATGAGGTTATATGAACCTAAGGACCTTCTGGAAATTGCGAAATCTGTAAATAATGATTCGTATTATTGGGAAGCCGGTAAATTGCGGAATAAATATTTTATGAATGTTACATATCTTGTAGGCTATCCAAAAGCGGGATAGAATGGGATTGTTTCTTAACACTCATATCAGGTTGTATACTAAATCTATTTAATATACTTGTGAATGAATCTAGCACACATCATTCATCAATACGATTTCAATCTTCTTTACGCAAAAGAGCTGGTTCAGGATCTCTCAAAAGAGGAAATGACGATGATACCGTCTTCCGGACTTGAGAATCATCCCGCTTTCACACTTGGACACCTGGTTTCGGGAAGCGCAATGCTTGCGGAAGATCTTGGAGCTGCTTTTGAAATGCCTGAGGGCTGGAAGGAACTATTTTCGCGAAATGGTCCGGGTGATCCCAGGAAGCCTGATCCTGATTCAGGTAAATATCCGGGTAAAACAATGCTGCTGGAGGAACTTGAACATCAACACTCAAAAGTGAAATCATTATTACATACTCTCGATATAAACAAATTCTCAGAACCAATAAAGTGGAGATTCAGTAAATTTATGCCAACGGTTTATGATCTGGTGGTCTTCATGTGTATCAACCATGAAGCAATGCATTTGGGTCAGCTTGCGGGATGGAGAAGAGCAATGGAAAAGGAATCGGCTCTTGGTAGAATTTAATATCGACTTTTGCATTTAGGCATGGACCAATTTCCCGGAACTTAGTTTTAATTTACTTAATTTATTCAGCAAGGATTTATGTAGCTCAGACCAGAATCAACCAATTGGTATTTCAAGAAACATATAAATGAATCAGGTTTACATTGAAGATAAAACATTTGAAAAGGAGTCCTACGCGATTTCTCCATTCGCAAAGGGTGAATATGAAAATTGTCGGTTTGTCGATTGCGACTTTTCAAATGCGGATTTGAAAGATGTAAAATTTCTGGAATGCGAATTTCTAGAATGCAACCTTAGTTTAGCGAAAATTGACAGAACTGCTTTTAGCAATGCAAAATTTCGTGATTGCAAACTATTAGGATTGCTGTTTACAAATTGCCAGGAATTTGGCCTTTCGTTTGAATTCGACGGATGCATTCTGGATCATTCTTCTTTTTACAAAGCAAAGATTAAGAAAACAATTTTTCGAAATTCTAAATTGACAGAAGTTGATTTCAGCGATTGTGATCTGAGCGCGTCAATTTTTGATATGTGTGACCTGTTGAATGCGAAATTTGAGAATACTATACTTGAAAAGGCGGATTTCCGGACAGCTTATCATTACTCAATAGATCCTGAATTAAACCGTATAAAGAAAGCGAAGTTTTCTCTGGAGGGAATTGGTGGTTTGTTGGATAAATATGATATCGAAATCGAAAAGTGATCATTGAGATTGATATTTAGTTATTAGGTTATTTAGTTATTAGGTTATTGAGTTATTAGGTTATTGAGTTATTGGGTTGATTTAACGGTGTTTTAATTCCGGGTTATTCAAATGATTTCGCTCTATTTACGGAATTTGTTTTTTACAATCCTACAGCCCGGGGTTGTGGCAGGTCTGGTACCTTATTTATTGCTAAGGGTGGATGAGAAAGAAAAAATTCTGCGATCCTTTCAACTTTTGCAATACACAGGTCTGATTCTTTTTGTATTCGGATTTCTGGTAATGATGAGTTGTATCCTTAATTTTGCTATTTATGGTAAGGGAACTTTGTCGCCCGCAGATCCAACCAGGAAACTGGTCATTGCCGGCTTATACAAATATTCGCGCAATCCAATGTATGTTGGAGTGATATTGATGCTGGTTGGTGAAGCTGTCTTTTTTCATTCGGAAAGGTTATGGATTTATTCCATTTTAATATTTTTGGTTTTTCATCTCTTCATCGTATTCTTCGAAGAACCTCGTTTGAAAAAGGATTTTGGTGCTGAGTATGTTCAATTTTGCAAAAAAGTGAGGAGATGGATTTGATATTCAGGTTTTATTTCTGGACACCTATCTTCACACATCTGAAATAATAGACAAGAAAAAAAATTATCATTCAATGGATGTAAAAGTTAAAATACATACTATTTATTATTGTTCGTTGGAAAGAGCATTTAAAACACCAATGCTTTGTGATGTAACAAAGGTTCACACTGGATTTGGAGTTATGCCAAGGGTTACACATTGCACCGGTGATGAAAACTGGGGTAAGCCAGGCTCAAGCAAGAAGGTATTTGTAGCGAAATCATGGACTCAAAAGGGAGGCTGGGCTTCTGTCGATAAAGTGCTGGAGCGGATTGATGATCAATACTGGAAAATTGAAGTGAGTGAATTTCAATCCTGGATGTTAGGGTTTTCAAAATTTGTTGG
>CAYMMN010000005.1:0-25644 GCA_964391495.1 uncultured Flavobacteriales bacterium
ATCAACGTGTGATTACTAATCCACGTGTGATCACCAATTCTGATTTTGCAAATCTGGCGATTGTCGCTACCGGTAATGCTTTGGCAAATCCACGCGTCATTACAAATCCACGTGTGATTACCAATTCACTTACAGTAATTGATACAACACTTATTATTGATCTTGCAACAGAATCTGTATTCAATTTCGATGCTGATTCTTCTGTAATTGTTCTCGAAAGTCCGGGAGCCGGATTGCACTCACGTGCGATGGCAAATCCACGTGTGATTACGAATCCACGTGTGATTACGAATCCGCGTGTAATCACCAACGGTGTAAGCGAAGTAGACAGCATTGATGTTACTTCCAGCAATGGAGACAATATCGCTGTCGTATTGGATGAAGATGACGTTACATCTACAGATACAACAACTGAATTAAAATCGGTGAACCTGATCACTGGTACTACGGTTGGAACATGGATTGTTGTACCAGGCGCCTTCTTCTCGGATAATTTTGATATCCATTACGAATTGGGTAGTCTGACCATTTTGCCGGCTACACTTACTGTAACAGCAGATGACGCAAATCCTGTTTGCTTCGAAACACCTGTATTTACAGCTACTGTTAGTGGATTTAAAAATCAGGATTCTACTGGAGTTACTCCGTCATCCGGACCAACATTCACGATTCTGGACAACTCGAATCAGCCGGTAAGTCCATTGACGAATGGTGGCACATACCAGATAGTGCCTGGTGGATTTACTTTCCCTGCCGATACAAATTATACTATCGTATATGAGAACGGTAGTTTGACAGTACCAGAGCCTTTGGTACTTAATGTCAGTGTATCCCAGCCGCATTGTTTTGGAGAATTCGGAAGTGTTGAGTTAAATGCAAGTGGAGGAACCGGTAATTACACATTCGGTGGTGATCAGGTTGTGAATCTTGGTGCAGGAACATATCATTATACTGTGACCGATGAAAACGGTTGTACCGCAAATGCGGAAGTGATTATTGATCAATTCCCGCCACGATTATTCCTCACAGCTACTACTACACAACCCGATTGTTTCGGACAAACAGGAAATGTTGTACTTCAGGCCAGCGGAGGAGTGCCTCCTTACACTTTCGCGGGTTCTCCGACAACAAATCTATCCGGAGGCTTGTACACTTATTTTGTAAGTGATTCAAATGGATGTAGTGAAAGTTTATTCATTACCATAAATACTGCACCTCCGGCAATTGTGCTCAATGCGGTGACTTCACAACCAAATTGTTTCGGGGAGACTGGTAGTGTTGACCTGATTCCTTCAGGTGGAACTTCACCTTATACTATTGGTGGTGACGCTGTGAACAACCTGGCTCCTGGCGTATATAATTATACTGTTGAAGATGCTCATGGATGTACTTCAACAGCAACAGCTACAATTGATGCTGCTCCGGCACTACTGGTGCTTACAGCTACACCATCAAATCCGAATTGCTATGGTCAGACAGGAAGTGTCGCATTGTCTGCCAGTGGCGGAAATGGTCCATATACTTATGGAGGCGATCCGGTTACAGGACTTGGTTCTGGAACGTATAACTACACAGTTTCTGATATAAAAGGTTGTACTGCCAATATCGCTGCTACAATACTTGTACCGGAGGAAGTGACCGGTGTAACGTCAGTGACTCCGACCGGATGTACCGGAAATACTGGTACTGCCTCTGTAGTTGCTTCAGGAGGAACACCGGGTTACACTTATCTCTGGACACCAGGTGGACAAACAACTGCATCCAATACAGGTCTTGCTGAAGGTACTTACACGGTAACAGTGACGGATTCGAAAGGCTGTACCGGTACTGCAACTGCAGTGGTAACTGTATCTGGTTCAGCACCTGATGCACCTGGTTCAATTATCGGACCTTCCGGTGCATGCAGAGGGCAAAATGGTGTGGTGTTTAGCATTGCTCCGGTTGCTGGTGCGACTTCTTATCAGTGGACCATACCGGCAGGTGTTACCGGCAGTTCAACTTCATCATCTATTACTCTGAATTTTGGAAGTACATACAATGGCGGAGCCATCTGTGCAAAAGCGATCAACGGTTGCGGCAGTAGTCTGTTCACTTGTAAGACTCTGACACGCTTTACAGCGGCACCGGCTACTCCGGGAACAATTTCGGGGATGGCTACAATCTGTGGACCTTTGACTGCCACATATTCTGTTCCTCCGGTCGCGAATGCGACAAGTTATACCTGGACGCTGCTTGCTCCGGGAGCTACGATTGCATCAGGACAAGGAACAAATACAATTACTATCAATTTTGTTTCAGGTTATGTAGTCGGTTTACTTGCAGTTCAGGCGAACAATTGTGTTGGCTCAAGCGGACCAAGACTGAAACTGATACTCGGAATGCTGGTTATTCCTCCAATCTTCACAGCAACTGAAAATCCAACTGTGGGTGTCTGTGCGGGAAGTACAAAAGAGTATCAGATTATCAAATTCCCGAATGCGACTTCTTATACATGGACAGCTCCGCCAGGTGCGGTCATTTCTAATGGAGCAGGATTAACGGGTAATCCGCTGACAGTTGATAGTTCCAGGAATGAAGTGTTTATCACTTTCCCTGCAGGGTTCACATCAGGCACTGTAACAGTTTATGCTACGAATGCCTGCGGCAATAGCCCTGTTTCTACACTTGCGGTGCGATCAACACCACTCGCTCCTGCAGCGATAACAGGTCCGGTGAGCAACGTTTGCAGAAAGACTGGCAACACTTATTCCATTTCAGCAGTTACCGGAGCAACTTCCTATACATGGACTGTTCCTTCAGGCGCTACCATTACAAGCAATTCAGGCACCTCTATCAAGGTAACTTATGGAAATAGTTTCGTGGGCTCCGGTTTTGTAACTGTAAAGGCGAATAACAGTTGTGGTTCAAGTGCTGTTACATCTCTTGGAGTTTCCGCTCTGACTGTTCAGCCATCTGCAATCTCAGGTCCTGCATCGGTATGTAAATCGCAATCATCTGTCACCTATTCAATTCCTTCAGTTACGGGTGCAACTTCATATACCTGGACAATCACAGGTGGAGCAACTTTTGTCGGTAGTACTACCGGTGCAAGTGTAAAAGTGAAGTTCACTTCCGCGACTTCAACAAGTGCATTGCTTTCTGTTAAAGCCAATAACCTGTGTGGAGCTTCCGTTGCAAGGACCTTGTCAATTTCGGTCAATTTGTCTTGCCGTACACTGGAAGAGGAGACATCTTCATTCAGCGGAACGTTTGATGCTTATCCGAATCCGACTTCCGGCAGACTTACACTTTCATTCTCTGCTGATAAGAAAGAAAATAATGTTCTGATCTTAACGGATATGGTAGGACATGTTTACCTGCAGAAGGATATTGTTGCTGCAGAAGGTGAAAATTATACCGAACTGGATATGAGCAAATATGCATCCGGAATTTATTTCATCACATTGATGAAGGAAGATTCAGAAAGCAAAACAATTCGTATCTCTGTGGAATAATGACAAATTCTGGTATCAGATCGATTTTCTGATTCAGACAAAAAGGCCGGAGATGATTCTCCGGCCTTTTTATTTTTTCTTCTTCTCTGCTCTGAAGTGTATGTGTTTTCTTAAGCCAAGAATATTGTTCATTCCATGAATACTTGGTATTTCTTTTATTCATCTATGGATGATGTTCCATTATATTTATTTTAGCGGAATGAAAAATAAAAACCAGCTCCTCAGTATTTTCATTTTTGCATTATTTCTCTGCAACGGAGTTTTTGCACAATATTCTTTTCAACGATTGATAGGAGGTGTAAGTCAGGAACGAGGACAGACTTTGTTTCAAACGTTGGATGGAGGCTACCTGTACAATGCCGCTACCTTATCGTACGGGTCGGGAAGTGCGGATGGTTTTTTTGTCAAAACAAATAATCAGGGATTGCTGGAGTGGGCGAGGGCATATGGGACTTCTTTTTTTGATAATTCTGAATATGCAATCCAGGCATACGATGGGAAATTATTGGGAACCGGCTTAACTTTTTTTCCCGGTAACGCTACAAGAGATGTTTTGCTTTTCAAAACAGATTCCCTGGGACAATTGATCTGGAGTAAAACCTATGGTGGGGGAAGCAATGACGGGGCGGTTCACATGATAGAAACGAATGATCATGGTTATGCACTTGTTGGCTCCACGCAAAGTATAGGCGCCGGATCGGATGATATTCTTTTCATACGTACGGATGAAAATGGCGATACTCTATTTACCCGCTCTTATGGTTCTTCTGAATCTGAAGTTGGCATTTCTATAGCTGAAGTCCCTTCAGGTGGATTTGTTATCTGTGGGAAACAAACACGTATAGTCGGCGGCTTTTCGCTTGCGGACGGGATTTTATTACGTACCGATGCATCGGGTGATTTGCTATGGGCTAATTTGTATGGGGATTCGCTATGGGAGGAATTGGAATCTGTGGCAGTGAATCCGGATGAGAGTATTGTGAGTTGTGGAGCGATCACGACATATGGGGCAGGAAAATATGATGTCTTGTGTTTGAAGACGAATAGTACAGGTGATGTCGATTGGGCAAAAGCTTATGGCGGCGCTGAAGTTGACGCGAGCTATGGAGTACGGATCAATTCTGATTCAAGCTATACTATTTCAGGGTATACCAATAGTTTGGGATATGGTCACGAGAGCCGCGGCGATGACAGTACCAATATTTTTCTCATGAAGATTAATGCTTTTGGTGACACTGTCTGGACACGCAGTTATGGTGACGGTTTACAGGATGAGGCTTTTCGCAATAGCGCCACTTCAGATGGTGGCTATTTGGTTTCAGGATTTACAACAAATTATGCCTTTCAGGATAGTGCTCAGATGATCATGATAAAAACCGATTCCCTGGGATTTACAGGTTGTCATGAATTTACCTCACATCCGGTGGTGACCGATGCTCCGCTTGTTTCAAGAAACACAACTTTTCTGCAGTCATCCGGACTCCTGACAGGGACGATTTCTTTGGTAGAAATGCTGGTAAACACCGATGATGAAGACGCATGTTTGTATACTTTTTCTGAAGGGTCAAATTTCAGGTCCGGATTTGAGATTTATCCCAATCCTGCACATTCGCTATTGACCATTCAATCTGCGTTTTCGCAGGAAATTGATAAGGTGTGTATTTCTGATATACAGGGTAGGACAATGGATTGTAAAGATCTGATCAGGAAAACACAGTTTAATCTGGATCTTTCGGATTATTCTCCGGGGATCTATTTTATGGATATTTTTTATGCTGATGCTGAAGTTGTAGTCTGCAGGTTTGTCAAAAATTAATTCATATGGTTAATGGTGTTGCTTTCAGCAATTTTCAGGTGAATTGACATGCGTTTTAAAGTCTGAAATTTGCACCCTGAGTTATGAACATTGTTGGTAACTATTTTTTTTAACTAAAATGAATTGTTTGGGTTTTTGAATAAAAACGTAAGTCTTTGAAAATCGGCTCCCAGAGAGGCTTTTGAGCCATCTGTCTTCTTCATTTTTCGCCAAGGATTTTAGTACGTTAGTCAACATTTATGGATAAAAAACCTCAGATTTTGTATTTTCGCGAGGCAATTGAGACCCGTTCAATTGTGGTTTTATAATTATTCCGCCCCTCTAATGAAAACACTTTTAAAAACAGTAATTGCATTGCTATTTATTATTTTTTGCAATGCCAGAAATTCTATTTCTCAAATTGTAATCAATGAAATTTGTCCTTCGAATATTTCAGTCATACTGAATTCGAACGGACAGTATGATGACTGGATTGAACTGTACAATGCCGGAGGCACAACAGTGAATTTATCCGGTTATGGGTTGACAGACGATACACTTCAGCCTTACAGATTTACATTTCCTTCACAAACAATCAGTGCAGGCGGACGGATTCTGGTATTTGCTTCAGACTCTACAAGCTCAGTGATTGTGAATCATTGGGAGATGGCTGTCAATGCACTTTCTTCCTGGAGATACGCAAGTGGAAGTGCTGGGTTGGATACTAACTGGAGAAATATTTCTTTCAATGAAGCCACCATGTCGTCCGGCAATGGCGGTGTAGGTTTTGGTGACAGTGATGACGGAACTACCGTTGCAGTCGGAACATCGGTAATGATGCGGAAGTCATTCAACATTCCGGACACTTCACAAATTCTGAAAGCTGTCTTCATGATGGACTATGATGATGGTTTTGTTGCCTATCTCAATGGTGTAGAAATTACCAGAGCAAATCTTGGTGTTGCAGGAACCAGACCGAATTGGAATGATCTTGCATTGAGTTCACATGAAGCAAATAATTATCAGGGCCTCCCCATCGATTCTTTTTTTATTGATCCTACTTTCTTAAAAGCAGTACTTCGTAACGGAACCAATGTACTGGCAGTAGAAACTCATAACGTTACTTCTTCTTCAACAGATTTGTCGTCAATACCATATTTGTTTTTTGGAATGAAGGGAACCGGTACAACATTTTCCGCTATACCGTCCTGGTTTCATCCGCCTGTTTCCGATTATTACAATGCTCATTTTAAACTTGCAAGAACGGGAGAAACTGTTTACCTGAGTAATCCTTCAGGAACACGTATTGATGAAAAGACATATCCTTCCATGAGCAGCAATAATTCTTATGGTAGAAAACCTGATGGTTCAGGCAGCTGGTGCTTGTTCGGTACGCCGACACCAAACGCTTCAAATAATTCTTCTACATGTTCAAATGGGTATGCATCCATTCCTGTGTTTTCTGTATCCGGAGGGTTTTATACATCAACAAGAACACTCACCTTGAGTACATCGACTCCCGGAGGTTCCATCCGCTATACAACAAATGGTGATGAACCTACCACTTCTTCAACATTGTATTCAGGCGCAATTTCAGTATCAAGTACAAAAACAATACGTGCGAAAGTTTTTGCATCGGGTTATTTGCCAAGCCCGGTCGTTACAAATACATATTTCATCAGCGAATCAGTACACTTACCGGTATTTTCAATAACAACGGATTCCCTGAATCTTTGGGATTATAATACCGGCATATATGTCATGGGTCCGAATGCAAGTACAACGTCTCCGTATTTCGGTGCTAATTTCTGGCAGGACTGGGAAAAACCCGCGACAATTGAGTACTACGATAAAGACAAAATCCGAATTGTCCGATTTGATGCTGATATTAGTATTTATGGAAATTATTCCCGTGCCAAAGCACAAAAAAGCTTTGAAATAAAGCTTGGTGATAAATATGGTACTTCCTCTGTGAATTATCCTTTTTTTACAGACAAACCATTCATCGATAAAATGGATGATATTGTTCTTAGAAACTCCGGTACAGATTGGAACAAAGTTCATTTCCGTGACGCATTGATGGAGCGCATCATGAAAAATACCTGGTCTGGTTACCTTGGAGCTGAACCCGCAGTGATGTTTTTGAATGGAGAATTCTGGGGCGTGTATACTATCCATGAAAATCACGATGAGAATTGGATGGATTATAATTTTGGTTTAAGTAAAAAGCAGATTGATTACCTGAAGGAAGATGGAAGCAGTATGACAGTTAAAGAAGGTACAGATGCTTCATTCTGGACCATGTATAATTATGCTACAACCCAGACTCCAACAACTCAGGCATACTATGATTACATGAACAGTGTGCTGGATCTGAAAAACTATGCTGATTATTTCATAGCTGAAACCTATTATAACAACGGTGACTGGATTGGAGACTGGACGAATAATATTAAATTGTGGAGACCGAATGCTCCTGGCTCGAAATGGAGATACATGTTGTATGATACAGATTTTGGATTTGGATTGCAGGGTAGTGTGAATGACAATCGGCTTGCAATTGCAAGAAATCCGGCAGCCTTCAGTCATTCTTCAGAGATGTTTGATGCGATGTTGAACAACCCAACGTTCAAGCGTTATTTTATTAACCGATATGCTGATCTGATCAATACAAATTATTTGCCCTCGAACATTGACGATGTAATTCACCAGTTCCAGGATTCTATGGCGCCGGATATGCCTGCGCATTTTGCAAAGTGGGGAAGTAACATGAGCACATGGCAATCAAATATTGATGCCGTGAGTAGTTTTGTGAATGCACGTCCGACTATCATGCGTGATAATATCAAAACTGGATTTAGTCTTGCAGGAAAAGTCACACTTACTTTAAATGTTAGTCCGGCAGGAGCAGGCAGGATAGAAATCAGCACCATCATCCCTTCTTCTTACCCTTGGTCCGGTGTATACTTCAACGGAAACCCGGTTACAATTACAGCAATTCCCAATCCCGGTTACACTTTCGATCATTGGCGTTCAAATGTTACGATTACATCGAACAACCCCAATCAGGCAGTAACATATAATTTCACTGCTAATGATGCAATCACGGCGTATTTTACCGGTTCCGCCGCAGTGCCGAAGATTACAATCAGCGAATTGAACTATAATGCGGATTCCGCTCTTAATTCCGGAGACTGGATTGAATTGAAAAATTTCGGATCACAGGCAGTTGATCTTTCAGGTTGGGTTTTAAGCGATGGCGCCGACAATCATATGTATCATTTTCCAACCGGAACAGTGCTTGCTGCCGGGGCATATCTGGTGGTGGTAGAAGACAGTGTGAAATTTGATTCTCAGTTTCCAACTGTTAACAATCGAATTGGTCAGCTTGGATTTAATTACGGCAATGGCGGAGATGAAGTCAGGTTGTTCGATTATAACGGGAATCTGTATCTGAATTTCTTCTATTCTGATTTAGCACCGTGGCCACTCACTCCTGATGGTGGTGGATATACTTGTGAATTATTAAATGTAAACGGGAATCTGAATGATGGTAACAATTGGTTCGCAGGATGTATCGGAGGTTCTCCCGGTCGAGCATACAGTTCATTGTTGTCTGTACCTGTTTCAGTAACAGGCAATACTACTTTTTGTAATGGAGGAAATGTGATTTTATCTTCTACAACAGATCCGGGATATACGTATCAGTGGAAAAGAAACAATACTTCCATTGTAGGTGCCACCTCCTCAAGCTATACTGCAATTCAGGGAGGTACATATACGGTAGTCGTTAGTTCATTGGGATGTTCGGTTGTATCCGATCCCATCATTGTTACCGTTGTTTCTCAAAGTCCTGATCCTGTAACTACCTCTAACTGGCGTTGTGGCGCGGGAAGTCTCACACTCACAGCTACATCTTCCGATACGATCTTCTGGTATGATGCACCGAATGGAAACCTTCTGGGCTTTGGCGATACCTTAATCACTCCAAATTTATCATCTACTACGACATATTATGCTAAGACAAGCCGGATCTGTCCTTCCAGTGCAGTTTCTGCTGTTGCTCAGATCTTACAGCAGACTGCTGCACCTGTGACAAGTGATGTCACTCTTTGCGGGCCGGGAGTTGCTACGCTTACTGCAACGGATACAGCAACCATGCATTGGTACAATGCGCCACAGGGTGGTGGATTGCTTGAAACGGGTGGAAGCTTTGTTACCAATTATATTTCCACAGATACAGTATTTTATGTTGAAGCCGGAACTATTTGCCCTAGTCCAAGAATTGAAGCACATGTAATAATCAATTCCACTGCGGATCCTGTCGTGAGTGATAATTCAAGATGCGGTAGCGGAACAGTTGTTCTGACCGCTGTTTCTTCAGCACCGGTTACCTGGTACAATCGTGTATCCGGCGGATCAGTATTGGGAACCGGACTTTCATTCACAACTCCATCACTGGCAGTAACAGATACTTTTTACGCCGAAGCAAATTCCGGCTGTCCTAGTGCACGTGTCATGGCCATCGCAATAGTCAATCCGGTTGTTTCTGCTCCGGTTGGTACCGATGGCTTTAGTTGTGGTCCGGGTATTGTAACGGTTTCAGCAACTTCAAGCGAACAAGTGTATTGGTACGATGCTTCAAGCGGTGGAAATTTGTTGTACACCGGTTCGATTTTCGATACGCCATTCCTGAATGCAAGTACAACTTATTATGCTGAAGCAGGCTATACCTGTCGTAGTTCACGGACAGCGGTTCAGGCTTCAATCAATTCAATTCCTGCAGCCCCAACAGCCACAGATGTATCACGTTGTGGTCCGGGTACAGTAACACTTTCTGCCGTTTCTCCTGAATTAATCACATGGTTTGATGCTCCTTCCAGTGGCAACCTGTTATTTACGGGAGATCAGTTTACTACACCGGTGATATCTGCGACAACAACCTATTATGCTGAGGCAGGAACCACATGTAAGAGTCCTTCCCGGACTCCGGTTCAGGCTATTGTAAATGCAGGACCTTCTGCGCCAACAGCTTCAAATGTTTCACGTTGTGGAACAGGTACTGTTACGTTGACAGCAACCTCGCCGGAAACAATTTATTGGTACAGTGCTGCCAGTGGAGGAACTTTGCTTGCAACTGGTCCTTCTTATACAACACCATCTATCAGTTCAACAACTACCTATTATGTAGAAGCAGGAAACAACTGCAGGAGTGCACGTATTTCTGTGCAGGCAATTGTAAATTCTGCACCTGCCGCACCTACAGCTTCTAATGTTTCAAGGTGTGGTCCGGGAACAGTAGCGCTTACTGCTACTTCATCCGCTACCATTTCATGGTATTCTGCTGCATCCGGTGGAACATTGCTCGGAACCGGTAGTTCTTATACAACTCCGTCTATTTCTGCTACTACAACCTATTATGCTGAAGCAAATAATGGATGTGCAAGTGCGACAAGAACAGCAGTACAAGCCATTATCAATCCCATTCCAGCGGCACCATCCTCTTCGAATGTCTCCCGTTGTGGTACGGGAACTGTAGTATTGACTGCAACATCATCTGAACAGGTTTACTGGTACAGCGCAGCCAGTGGAGGAACTCTCCTGGCTACGAACAGCTCCTATACAACACCTTCCATCAGTACCACAACCACTTATTATGCTGAAGCAGGAAATACCTGCAGAAGTGCTACGCGCACTGCAGTACAGGCGATCATCGATCCGATACCAGCAGCCCCGACAGCTACGGATGTAGCACGTTGTGGTAGTGGAAGTGTAACCCTCACAGCTACATCAGCAGAAACAATCTATTGGTACAGCGCGGCAAGCGGTGGAACATTGTTGGGAACAGGTGTTTCTTATTCGACACCTTCAATCTCTGTCACAACAACTTATTATGTAGAAACAGGAAATAATTGTCGGAGTGCAAGAATACCTGTACAGGCAATAGTGAACAGTGCACCTGCGGCTCCAACAGCATCCAATGTTTCACGATGCGGAACGGGAACAGTAGTGCTTACTGCATCTTCCACTGCAACGATCAACTGGTATTCCGCATCAACCGGTGGTACACTTCTTGGAAGCGGAACATCGTATACAACGCCTTCGATTTCTACAACCACTACTTATTATGCGGAAGCAAACAATGGTTGTGTGAGTACTACCAGAACTGCAGTACAGGCAATTATTAATCCACTTCCCGCAGCACCATCCGCTTCCAATGTCTCGAGATGTGGAACAGGAACCCTTGTGCTTACGGCATCTTCATCTGAACAGGTTTATTGGTATAGCGCGGCAAGTGGTGGTACGTTACTCACTACGAACAGCTCGTACACAACACCATCAATTAGTACAACAACAACATATTATGCTGAAGCAGGAAACACCTGCAGAAGTGCCACACGAACTGCAGTGCAGGCGATCATAGACCCGATTCCAAATGCTCCGGTAGCTTCTGATGTTTCAAGATGTGGTCCTGGTGTTTTAACATTATCGGCAACTTCGACTGAAACAATTTACTGGTATTCCGCTGCCAGCGGCGGAACTTTATTAGCTACGGCTGCTTCTTACACTACACCTTCGCTCAGTTCGACCACTACATATTATGTGGAAACCGGTAACAATTGCCGGAGCGCCAGAGTTGCGGTGGATGCCATCATTACTACAGCTCCTGCTGCTCCTACCGCTTCGAACAGTTCACGTTGTGGTCCGGGTACAGTTGTTCTGACGGCAAGCTCTCCGGAACAAATTACATGGTTTAGCACTTCAAGTGGTGGATCACCATTATTTGTTGGAAATTCATTCACGACTCCTTCTATCAGTGCAACCACAACATATTATGCGGAAGCGGGTAGTGGTTGTCAGAGTCTCACAAGAACTGCCGTGCAGGCAATTATTGATCCGCTTCCTGCGGCACCTACAGGTTCTAACGTTTCTCGATGTGGTACCGGAACAGTAACTCTGTCCGCTTCTTCAACGGAACAAATCTATTGGTACAGTGCGGCTACCGGAGGAACTTTGCTTGCGACAGCGGCATCGTATACCACACCTTCAATTTCTTCTACTACAACATACTATGCTGAAGCCGGAAATACCTGCAGGAGTGCAACCAGAACTCCAATCCAGGCGATCATCAATCCTGTTCCTGCAGCTCCTGCAAGCTCAAATGTGTCTCGTTGTGGTTCAGGAACGGTTACTTTAACAGCTACTTCTACAGAACAGATTTACTGGTACGATGCTGCAAGTGGTGGAACATTGTTGGCGACAGCTAGTTCGTATACAAGTCCGGTACTGACAGTAACAACAACTTATTATGCTGAAGCGGGTAATACCTGTCGGAGTGCAACACGAACCGCGGTGCAGGCAATTGTTTCTCCAATTCCATCACCGCCTGTGAGCAATGATGCTTCCCGTTGTGGAACTGGTTCAGTTACCTTATCAGCCACTTCCCCGGAACAAATTTACTGGTATAATGCACCGAGTGGAGGAACTTTGCTGGGCACTGGAACCAGTTATAATACACCTTCGATTTCTGCTACAACAACATATTTTGTTGAAACCGGAAATACCTGCAGAAGTAACCGCATCTCTGTAAATGCAATTGTGAATGCAATTCCATCACCTCCGGTAACATCCAATGTATCGCGTTGTAATGCCGGAACAGTTACGCTTACCGCCACTTCACCCGAAACAATTTTCTGGTATAGTGCCCCGAGCGGTGGAACTCTGCTCAATACGGGTAATTCATTTACCACACCAAGTATCAGTACAACCACCACTTATTATCTTGAAGCAGGAGATCTTTGCAGAAGTGCAAGGGTAGCTGTTCAGGCGGTAATTACTACGCCACCAGCTAATCCTGTTGCAATTGACGGTGTACGTTGTGGAACCGGAACAGTTTTGATTTCCGCGAATTCAGCGGATCGTTTGAATTGGTATAGTGCTGCCAGCGGCGGTACTTTGCTCGATACAGGAGTAACATTCCTTACCCCTGTGATTAGTGCAACTACGACTTATTATGTTGAAGCCGGAACCGGTTGTAACAGCAATCGCGTCCCTGTACAGGCAATTGTAAATGCCCTGCCTGCAGCGCCAGTTGCAAACGATGTTTCCCGTTGCGGTGATGGAAGCATAACTCTTACAGCTACATCTGCCGACAGTATCTTTTGGTTTGATGCATCGATTGGTGGTAATCTTCTTGCTTCCGGAACGAATTACACTACACCTGTTCTGACAAATACTACTACATATTACGCGGAATCAGGAGACGGTTGCAGGAGTGTCAGGACGCCTGTGCAGGCAATTATTTCCGCTATCCCTGCTTCTCCTGTTGCATCCGATGTTTCCCGCTGTGGACCCGGTGTCATAGTTTTAAATGCTTCTTCACCGGAGTCAATTTACTGGTATGATCAGCCAAGCGGAGGAAATCTCATTGGAACAGGAAGTACATTTACAACTCCTTCTCTTATTGCAGATTCTACATATTATGTTGAGACAGGTGATGTTTGTCGCAGCTCAAGAGTTCCTGTTCAGGCTTTGATTGACACCGTTCCTGCCGCTCCTGTTGTAGTGGATGGAGATCGTTGTGGACAGGGTAGTGTGAATTTGAGTGCTACCGCTTCACTTCAGGTTAATTGGTATGATGCTGCTTCAGGAGGAAACCTGCTTGGTACAGGCTTTACATTCATCACTCCATCCATTTCTGTAACTACTGTTTTCTATGCTGATGCAGGATTAGGTTGTAACAGTGTTCGTGTTCCTGTGAATGCTGTTGTAAATCCATTGCCGGTTGCTCCAACCACAACTGATGATTCACGTTGCGGTCCAGGTGTTCTCACCCTGAATGCCTTTGCCACAGATTCAATTTTCTGGTTTGATGCAATTTCCGGTGGTACATTGATTGGCACCGGTTCGTCATTCGTTACTCCATTCATTTCCGCTTCAACAACATATTATGCGGAAACAGGATCACTCTGCAGGAGTACACGTACACCTGCTCAGGCGATCATTAACGCTGTAAGTGCGGATCCGGTTGTTTCTTCCGGACATGTATGCGGAAGTGGTTCTGTTACTTTGTCCGCGACAGCATCTGACCCGGTTTCATGGTATGATCAGGCAAGCGGAGGAACGATACTCGCTACAGGAAATAGTTTTGTGACTCCAGTACTGACAACTTCAACAACCTATTACGCTGTTGCCGGAACATTCTGTCCAAGCAATGCTGTAGCTGTGGATGCATTTGTATACACTCCTCCAACACTCAGTCTTGGTGCAGATACTGTGGATGTTTTGTCAGGACAATTTGCGACACTCGATGCAGGAGCAGGTTTTGACTCCTACCTGTGGTCTACAACTGAAACCACCCAGCAGATAAGTGTCAATACTGAAAATGTGTATACCGTGGTGGTTACGGATTCAAATCAATGCACAGCCACAGATTCTGTGTTCGTACATATCATCACCGGGATTCAACTGACAGAGGAACTTCTATCTGTGAGTATTTATCCTAACCCGGGATCACAGGAGATAAATGTAAGCTGGGGTATGACGAATGCTCATGCAGTACTCCTGCAAATTTATAGTGTGGATGGCAGGTTGATGCAGTCAAAGGAATGCAAAACACATGCAGGAACGCATAAAGAAAAAGTCAATCTTAATGACTACGCGCCGGGAGTCTATTTTGTCAGGCTGACAACGAATAAGGCCTCAACGACCCTTGAATTCCTGAAACAATAAAATTCTTCTTTATAAAACTCCGGGTAGAACACTGACCCGGAGTTTTTTTTTACGGATCACAATGACCAAAGTCAAGTTTTCTTAATAAGCTCTTTTCCAGGCCCGGGTTGAGCTTTAAGAGGCAATGAGTACTTTTTTAACATTAATTCTTCTTCATTTTCAGCGGAATACAAGTGGTGAGAAGATTCATCCTTTAGATGTCCTGCATCCTTTGTTTTTTCCAAACATTCCCGTAGGTTTGATAGCTTAGAAAACAAAGTCAATTCAGGTATATGGGATCAGGATCAATGATTTTGCTGATGATTTGCGGGGTTGCTTTTGCCGCTGGTGGGATTCTTTTATCGCGAGTTCTTGCGACACGTTCCACCAATCTTCAGAAAGGAGAAGCATACGAATGTGGAATTCCTACGATAGGAAAATCATGGATTCAGTTTAATGTTGGATATTATCTTTTCGCATTACTCTTTCTAATCTTTGACGTTGAACTCGTGTTTTTATATCCATGGGCAGTAGTGGTGAAAAAAATTGGATGGTCGGCACTTGTTGAAATTGTTATCTTCTTATTTATACTCTTCCTTGGATTTCTCTATGCGCACAGGAAAGGAGCTTTGAAATGGATGTAAACCAAAATAAACCGGAACCATTTCCCGGGGCCGTACATCCTTCACCGGGTGGAGGAATTCTTGTCAGCAAACTCGACGATGTTATAAATTGGGCAAGATCCAATTCGCTTTGGCCATTGGTTTTCGGAACAAGTTGTTGTGCGATTGAAATGATGTCTGCGGCTTCCGCGAAATACGATTGGTCACGATTTGGTTTTGAAGTCGCACGTGCTACTCCACGTCAGGCGGATGTGATTATCATCGCAGGTACCATCGTCAATAAAATGGCTCCCGTATTAAAACGATTGTATGATCAGATGGCCGAGCCTCGCTATGTTATCGCTATGGGAGCATGTGCAACTTCAGGTGGACCTTTCTTCTACAATACGTATTCTGTTGTAAAAGGTGCAGACCACGTGATTCCTGTAGATGTATACGTTGCAGGTTGCCCTCCAAGACCTGAAGCACTCATGCACGCCTTGATTACTTTGCAGTCAAAAGTCAAGGATGGGGGAGTGCGGGAGAAAATTATTATTGATGAACAAAAAGTAGTAGGAAAGAAATAAACGAAAATGCGGCCGGAGTTTCAGCCGTAAATAAATAAAACAAATGCATTCCCTTCGAACTTCGGTTCTGCGGGTACTGATATTATGACAAAGGAAGAATTAAAAGAATCCTTACTGCGTGTTTATCCGGAAATGGTTTTTGAAGAAGCCGGAGAATGGTTGAATGTTTCTGTTGAGCCTTCAGCTTTTCTTTCTGTTGCAAAAGATCTTTGGTCCCGCGATGAATGGGAATTCGATTATTTGTTTTGCCTTACCTGTGTCGACTGGAAAACACACCTGAGCATGGTGTATTTTCTTCGCTCATTTAAAAACCGTCACATGCTGACAGTAAAAGTGAAGCTTGACAGAAACAACCCGGAGGTAGAATCAGTGAATCAGATCTGGAGAACTGCGGAGTTGAATGAGCGTGAAGTATATGATTTGTTCGGAGTGAAATTCCTGCATCATCCTGACCTCAGAAGAATTCTGCTGACGGACGATTGGGAAGGATGGCCATTGAGAAAAGATTACGAAGATCCTGTGAATATCATCAAACTATAATTCGAATTTGTTTAGAAGATCCCTGACTTTTATTTGTATGAAAAAAGGGGTCATTGCAATATATGCTTGAAGAAATCGGAACGACTGAGCAGGGAGACCTGGTGATCAATGTGGGGCCACAGCACCCGGCGACACACGGAGTATTACACCTTGTGATCACCCTCAATGGGGAAACTATCAAAAAGGTGGATCCTCATCTTGGATACATTCATCGGTCAATAGAGAAAATGTGTGAAAGTCTGAGCTATCGCCAGTTCATTTACACCACTTCCCGGATGGATTATCTCAGTTCGCACATTAACAATCATGCCTGCGCACTGGTTGTTGAAAAAGGTCTGCAGGTCGAAATTCCACAAAGAGCCCAGGTCATCCGTGTGCTCATGGATGAGTTAACCAGGCTTGCTTCTCATCTTTTGTGGTGGGGCGCCATGGCCATGGATGTGGGTGCAATTACTCCTTTTTTCCATGCCTTCCGTGAACGTGAATTGATTACCGATATCATGGAAGAAACCTGCGGAGCCCGGCTTACCATGAACTACATGGTTCCGGGTGGTGTGATGGCGGATATTCATCCCAACTTCCAGACAAAAGTAAAATCATTGATAGCAGGATTAAAATCCAAGCTGCCCGAATACGACGAACTCGTAACAGGGAATATTATTTTCCAGGAAAGAATGAAAGGTGTCGGTTATATCTCTAAAGAAGACGCTATTTCCTATGGTTGCAGTGGACCGGTCGCAAGAGCATCCGGTGTGAGCTGCGATATCCGGAAATGGTATCCTTACGATTGCTACGCGCAGCTTAAGTTTGATGAAATCATCCGTACAGAAGGTGATTCCTATGCGCGTTACCTGGTTCGAATGGATGAAATGCGTCAGTCCATCGCGATTGTTGACCAGCTTATTGATGCTATTCCTGAAGGTGAATTTCAAGCCAAAACAAAAGCGGTTTTGAAATTGCCAAAAGGAGAATTTTATACCATGGTGGAAACTGCCCGCGGTGAGCTGGGTGTCTACATCGTGAGTGAAGGTGCTACTACTCCATATCGTATCAA
The DNA here is from genome assembly GCA_964391495.1 of uncultured Flavobacteriales bacterium. Lineage (GTDB taxonomy): Bacteria > Bacteroidota > Bacteroidia > AKYH767-A > 2013-40CM-41-45 > JADKJP01. Next base: position 17,784 of record CAYMMN010000005.1, read on the forward strand.
ATTCCGTTCTCCCGGTTTCTCTAATCTGTCTGCATTGAATCACATGTCTGTTGGAGGGAAAATCGGAGACCTTGTTGCTACCATGGGAACGCTCGATCTGGTTATTCCTGATATCGATCGTTGATCAATTGTGAATTATTTAAAATCTTAGAATGCTTAGTCTTGAGAATATAAGTAGTCAAATTCAAACCTGGTTGTACGGGCATCTTCCGGCAAAACTGGCATTGTTGTCGGAGTTTTTTATTGTAGGCTTGTTGATGATTGGGTTGTTTGCTTTCCTTGGACTTGTATTGGTATTCATGGAAAGAAAAGTATCTGCTTACATGCAGATCCGTCTGGGACCAAATCGTGTTGGTCCAAAAGGTATTTTCCAAACCCTTGCCGACACTCTCAAATTAATTTTGAAGGAAGGTTTAAGACCAATCGGAGCGGATAAATTTCTGTTCAATCTTGCGCCCTATATTGTGATGATGGTAGCCATGCTGCTGATGGCTCCAATTCCTTTTGCAAGAAATGTGCAGATCTGGGATGTGAATATTGGAGTGCTGTATATTTCAGCCATATCATCCATTTCAGTTATTGGAATTCTGATGGCGGGATGGTCTAGTAACAACAAGTACTCTTTATTAGGAGCTATGCGCAGCGGCGCGCAAATTGTGAGCTATGAATTGTCGGCCGGACTGGCAATACTTTCTATTGTTATCCTTACCGGAAGTTTGCGCTTGTCGGATATTGTCGCGAGTCAGGCTACCGGCTGGTGGATTTTCAAAGGACATATTCCCGCGCTCATTTCATTTGTCATTTTCATTATCGCTGTGACTGCTGAAACCAATCGCGCTCCATTTGATTTGGCGGAGGCTGAATCAGAACTTACTGCAGGGTTTCATACAGAATACAGCGGTATGCAATTCGCATTGTTCTTCCTCGCGGAATATGTAAACATTTTCATCGTCACTGCCATCGGCGCGACCTTGTTCCTCGGCGGTTGGATGCCTTTTCACATAGGCGGCTGGTCGGCATTTAATAATATCATGGACTTTATTCCATCATCAATATGGTTCTTCGGAAAAACATTCTTCCTGATTTTTGTAATCATGTGGTTCCGCTGGACCTTTCCAAGATTGCGTATTGACCAATTGTTGAATCTCGAATGGAAATATTTACTTCCAATCGGATTGTTCAATTTGTTATTGATGACTTTGATTGGAATTCTGGGATGGCATTTTTAGAGTGAAGAGTGAAGAGAAGGTAGTGTGTGGGTGTGGATTTGAGGTGTAGGTTGAATTTGAAATAAAAAGACATGGGTTTTTTAAAAGAATATTTAAGTACGGTTTATCGCTCGGTAGCATCTCTTCTGAAAGGAATGAAGATGACGGGCTATTACTTTACTCATCATAAAGAAATCATTACAGAGCAATATCCGGAGAACAGGGACTCCCTGAATCTGGCGGAACGTTTCCGTGGAGAAGTGGTAATGACTCACAATGAATCAAACGAACACCGATGCACAGGATGTACTGCATGTGAACTTGCCTGTCCGAACGGTACAATCAAAATCATCACCAAGTTCGATGTGGGTCCTGACGGAAAAAAGAAAAAAGCCATCGATACTTTTATCTATCACCTGGAATTATGTACCATGTGTAATCTCTGTATTCAGGCCTGCCCGACGGATGCAATTAAAATGGCACAGACGTTTGAACATAGTGTCTTCAACCGTGCAGACCTCACAAAGGTGCTGAACAAACCGGGATCAAAATTAATGGAGGGTGTAGAGTAATGAGCGCGCATATCATTGTTTTTTATCTGCTGGCAGCACTAATTTTAGGCGGTGGTTTCATGGCAGTTACTTCTCGTAAAATCTTCAGAGCTGCGGTTTATCTTCTTTTTTCACTCATCGGAATCGCGGGTTTGTACTTCTGGATGGAATACGAATTTCTCGCCGCTGTACAGATCATCGTATACGTAGGAGGGATTGTGGTGCTGATTATCTTCTCCATCTTCCTGACACAAACTTCTTCTCTGGATATGCCAAGGCCCGGGTTGAGCAGGCGACTCTTCGCAGGGTTGGCTGTTGTGTGCGGTCTTTTACTTACTACTACTATAATATTACAGCATTCTTTTGTCCCATCACTGGATCCGCCCACTGAAGTGAGTGTTGCGGCAATCGGAACGAAAATGCTAAGTGTCGGCGAAGGTGGATATTCACTTCCGTTTGAAGTGGTCAGTTTATTATTATTGGCAGCCATGATTGGTTGTATCGTTATTGCAATTAAAGCTCCGGGAGACAAATGAACGAGATTGGTTTATCGCACTTACTGGTATTGAGTACATCTTTGTTTTTCATTGGTGTATATGGTTTTCTGACAAGAAGGAACCTGATTGTTATGCTCATGTCGGTTGAGTTGTTACTGAATAGTGTGAACATTAATTTCCTTGCTTTCAACAAATTCCTATTCCCGGGAAAAATGGAAGGGGTGTTCTTTAGTGTATTCATTATCACCATCGCTGCCGCTGAAGCGGCTGTAGCTATAGCCATTATCATCAATCTCTACAGAAGACATAAGTCAATCGATGTCGAAGACGCGGAAGTGATGAAAGATTAATTTGAATATATACTTGAAGAATACCTGAATTGAAGAATTAAAGAACGATGAATATTTCACTGTTGGTACTTGTTCCCTTATTGCCGCTTGCTTCATTCCTTTTACTCGGATTGTTCGGCCGGAAATATATCGGGAATTTCTCAGGGATAATAGGAACCCTTTCGCTGGCTGTTTCCGCTGTGATCAGTTTATTGACAGCTTATAATTATTTTTTCAGTTTCGGCAAAGCAGGAGATACATATACCGCTGTTATTCCATTACAGTTTACCTGGTTGAAATTCAGTGAGACCCTCTCCATTAATATGGGAATTCTACTGGATCCGATTTCCGTAATGATGATTGTTGTAGTCACCTTTGTTTCCCTGATGGTGCATATCTACAGTCTGGGCTACATGAAAGGGGAGGAGCGCTATGCGACTTACTATTCATTCCTCTCTTTGTTCACCTTCTCGATGCTTGGACTTGTACTGTCGACGAATATTTTCCAGACTTACATATTCTGGGAACTGGTCGGGGTATCATCGTTCCTGCTCATTGGTTATTATTACAACAAACCTTCAGCTGTTGCCGCCGCGAAAAAGGCATTCATAGTAACACGTTTTGCTGATCTGGGATTCCTGGTTGGTATTCTGATATTATCTTTTTATTCAGAAACGTTGGATTTCGTTTCTCTCACTGAGCGTCTCACTACACCCGGTTCACCCTTTGCACAATCGGCTTCTTCCGCGACTTTCCTCGGAATTTCAGCTCTTACCTGGGGATTGACTCTCGTGTTCATCGGCGGAGCCGGAAAATCAGCTATGTTTCCATTGCACGTTTGGCTGCCGGATGCCATGGAGGGTCCTACACCTGTATCGGCACTTATCCATGCTGCTACGATGGTTGTCGCAGGTGTTTATTTGGTAGCGCGATTATTCCCTGTATTCTCTCTGGCTTGTCCGGTCGCTTTAGATGTCGTTGCATACACCGGAGCAATCTCCGCGTTGGTTGCCGCATTGATCGCCTGTACACAAACTGATATAAAGCGCGTGCTCGCCTATTCAACGATGTCTCAGATCGGGTACATGATGTTTGCACTGGGTGTATCAAATTATGGAGGAGAAGCAGGTGTTGGTTACACTGCTTCCATGTTCCATTTATTCACGCATGCGATGTTTAAAGCATTGCTTTTCCTCGGAGCCGGCTCTGTGATTCATTATGTGCACAGCAATGAAATGAAAGACATGGGTGGCTTACGTAAATTCCTTCCGGTTACACACATTACTTTCCTGATCGCTTGTCTTGCAATTGCCGGAGTACCTCCGTTTTCAGGATTCTTTAGTAAAGAAGAAATTCTTCTCGCCGCTTTCAATTCTAATCCACTGATCTATTGGGTGGCATTGGTGACCGCGGGAATTACGGCGTTCTATATGTTCCGTCTTTATTTTTCAATCTTCTGGACCAAACCATACGAAGATCACGGGCATGCTCACCATGGAGAAGGTCCTGCAGCCATGTTATTTCCTCTTGGTATTTTAGGATTGCTGGCGATTTCTGCAGGCTGGATCCCGTTTGGAAATTTTGTTTCTTCTGATGGAAAAGCGCTTGCTTCTGAGATGCATCTTTCATTCAGCATATTGCCTGTTGGACTTTCTCTGGTTGGAATTCTGATAGCTTTTGTGTTTTATAAAAAAGTTTCTGCTTATCCCGACAAAGTCGCTGGCCTTTTTGGTTCCTTCTTTTCGACAGTTAAGAACAAATTTTACATCGATGAAATTTATCTCTTCATCACAAAGAAAATTATATTCAATCTGATCGGCCGTCCTGCTGCATGGGTTGATCGCAATATTGTGGATGGTGTGATGAATACTCTCGGCGCCGCTGCTCAGGTATTCTCATTCTCTATAAGTGGAATTCAGTCCGGGAAAGTGCAGAACTACGCCGCTTATTTCCTCACCGGAGTAATCGGACTGGCATTGCTCTTTATTTATGTTTGGATTCATTAAGAAAAAATTATGATTCTCACGATACTCTTGCTTCTTCCTTTACTTACGGCCGCAGTGTTGGCAATAAGTAGCGCGAAGGCATCCCGAACAGTAGCATTGGCCGGCTCAGGATTGCAATTGCTTGCATCCCTGTTGCTTTTACAAAATTACATGACCGAACGTGCCCTGGGAAATACTGCTGCATTTCTTTTTGAATCCAGTTCGGCATGGTTTCCCGCACTCAATATTAATTTCCATATTGGAGTAGATGGTATTTCAGTTGCCATGATTTTGCTGACCTCCTTTGTTGTTTTTGCGGGAGTATTGGTTTCATGGAAAGTTGAAAAAATGACCAAAGAATTTTTTCTCCTACTCATCATTTTAAGTGCAGGAGCATATGGATTCTTTATTTCACTGGATTTATTCCTGCTCTTCTTCTTCCTTGAAGTAGCGGTGATTCCCAAATATCTGCTCATTGGAATCTGGGGTAGCGGACGTAAAGAATATAGCGCGAACAAACTTGCGTTGATGCTCATGGGAGGCTCTGCTCTGGTACTTGTGGGAATGCTCGGAATGTATTTCAATTCCGGCAACAGCTTTGATATTGTCCATCTCAGTACATTCCATATTCCTTTTTATATTCAGAAAATATTCTTTCCATTCCTCTTCATTGGTTTTGGAGTGTTCACCGCCATCTTTCCATTTCATACCTGGGTTCCAGATGGTCACTCATCCGCACCAACCGCGGCTTCCATGTTTCTGGCAGGAATCAGCATGAAACTCGGTGGTTATGGCTGTTTGCGTGTGGCTACTTATCTGATGCCGGAGGCAGCTCATTATTATTCAGGATACATTGTACTCGTCGCCGCGATTGCCATCATCTATGGCGCTTTTGCAACGATGATGCAAACAGATTTAAAATATATCAACGCGTATTCTTCAGTGAGCCATTGTGGTTTTGTGTTGTTGGGAATCGGGATGCTGACGAAAACTGCGATCACCGGCGCTGTGCTACAAATGGTGTCCCATGGATTGATGACGGCACTCTTCTTCGCCGCGATCGGAATGTTGTATGAAAGAACACACACACGAGCGGTCGCTGAACTTGGAGGGTTGATGAAAATGATGCCCTTTATCAGCACGGTCTTTTTTATCGCCGGTTTGTGCTCACTCGGGCTACCCGGATTCAGCGGCTTTGTTGCGGAAATGACAGTGTTCATTGGTTCATGGCAACGCAGTGGAACATTTTATCATTTCGCTACCATACTGGCTTGTATGTCAATCGTGGTGACTGCTGTTTATATCCTGAGAGCTACGGGACAATCAGTAATGGGTCCGATAAAAAATGAGGGATTCTCTAAGTTGACTGACGCCCACTGGAATGAAAAGCTTGCAGCGGTTGTTTTAATAGCCGGAATAGTTGCCATAGGAATAATGCCGTTTTGGCTCAACGATCTGGTTTCTCCGGGAGCTGATGCCATCTATAATCAACTGAGCAGAGTTGCTCTTTTAAAATGAATGGAATGACAGATTTCTTGTTGTTGATGAAACATGAATTGAGCCTTGTGCTCATTCTGGTTTTTCTGCTGATTCTAAAGATCAGGAGTAAACCAATCGTGAATTCATCCCTGATCAATGTGATGAATGTGCTTTTGCTGCTCAATTTCGCCTGGGGGTGGATGATGAATGCCAATGGTGAGTTGTTTGGCGGTATGTTCAGAAATTCAGCACTGCTTGCATTTGAAAAAAATATCCTCAGTTTCGGACTTCTGATTATCTGTCTTCAATCTTCAGCCTGGCTCAGGAATCACAAACACCTTCCTGAATTCTACATGCTGATTGTTTCCACACTGATTGGAATGTTCTTCATGCTGTCAAGTGGTAACCTGCTGATGTTTTATCTTGGTCTTGAATTGTCTACTATTCCTCTTGCTGCCCTTTGCAATTTCGATCTTGAAAAACCAAACAGCAGCGAGGCAGCGATGAAAATGATTATGTCATCCGCTTTTTCTTCCGGAGTTTTATTATTTGGTATTTCTTTGTTTTATGGATTGACAGGTTCATTTTCACTTCAATCCATCACCTATTACTTCGACGGAAATCCATTGCAGATCCTTTCGTTTCTGATGATCTTTTCCGGATTCGCATTTAAATTATCTGTTGTTCCTTTCCATTTGTGGACCGCCGATGTATACGAAGGAGCTCCGGTGAGTGTGACATCTTATCTTTCTGTGATTTCAAAAGGATCCATGGTATTTGTGTTTGTGTCGGTGATGTATTCAACTTTCAGGGGAATGTCCACGATCTGGTATGATGCACTGGTCGTATTGTCCATCGTTACAATGGTTGTTGGAAATTTGTTTGCACTGAGACAAAACAACATGAAACGATTCCTGGCTTTTAGTTCAATAGCACAGGTCGGATATATTCTCATTGGTATTTCAGGAAGTTCAGATGCAGGGATGGCTTCTTCCATTTATTTTATCCTGATTTATATTTTCTCCAACCTTGGAGCATTCGGGGTTATTTCTCTTATCTCCGCTGAAACAGGAAGAGAATCTGTTGATGATTTCAAAGGATTGTACAAAACCAATCCGATGCTCAGCTGGGTTTTGGCTTTGTCCTTGTTTTCACTGGCCGGGATTCCGCCAACAGCGGGATTTTTCGGGAAAATATTTTTGCTTACAGCCGGTGCATCAAAGGGAAATTATTTCCTGATCACCATCGCCGCATTGAACATGATCATTTCGCTCTATTATTATCTGAGGGTGATTCGTGCGATATTTATGGATACCAATGAAAACCCTGTTCGCCTTGTTCAGGGAGACTGGAGCTATAAAGCCGCATTGATTATCTGTGTGGCAGGTATTCTGATTACCGGTTTCACCACCGGATTGTACGAGTACATACTTTCACTCAGCAACGGTCTCTGATTGATCTTGTCGCTGAAAATACTTGAATGGAATAATGTAATTTGATGTAAAATGGCCATTAATCAAAACCATTTATTTGAGGATCTTGACGGTGTGAAATGTTCCATCGTTGAAAAGAATGCCGCTCAGTCAAGGGTTGATTTTTTGAAGCCACTGCTTGAATACAACGGTTACCAGGTAGTGGTTGTCAAAAGCCCGCCTCCAAAAGGCGCTCCTGCTCCTGATCCGGAAAAACCGGTTGCCCCGGGCCCTGAAACATTTACCATAGGAGTAACAGACGTGAGATTTAACCCTACAAATGCCGTATTTGGAAGGCTTTTAAGGACTCCGCAAGGACAAGTGGTAACGTTGGCTTATT